>QGVC01000096.1 GCA_003242645.1 Pseudomonadota bacterium | reverse complement strand
TAAAGGGGGTTTAGTGTGGCCGTGGGGGTTTCGCTGCTGTGGTGCTGAGCCTTGGCCTGCTAATCTTCCCGGCCGAAGGTGCCAGCGCGCAGAGTGGCAGTGCAACCCAAACGGAGGGTCGAGTGTCGGCTCAGGACCAGGCGCTCGTGGGTACGATCTGGTCGGCCCGGGAAGGCCGTGCCGTCTCGCGAGAAGAATTGCTGGAAGGTCTCTCGAGCACGCCGCTCATTCTGCTCGGTGAAGTTCACGACAATCCCGAGCACCACAGCCTTCGCGCATGGATAATCGGCGAGCTTGCCACCCGTCGAAGCGCGTCGGGCGAGAGGGGCCCAGCTGTGGTGTTCGAGCATATTCGCGCCGATCAGCAGAGCCTGGTTGATGACTTCCTTGCTTCCGACGAACGAGCAGACGCGGGCGCGCTTCTTCAGAAGCTCGACTGGGATCGGAGCGGCTGGCCCTCGGCGGCTATGTTTTCACCACTGTTCGAGCAGGCGCTGAAATTTCGGCTGCCCATCTTCGCTGGCAACACCCCGGCCGAGGCAATCCGAAAGGTGGCACGTGAAGGGCTGGCGTCTCTGCTGGATGAGGAGCGATCCCGCCTAGGGCTCGACCAGCAACTTGAGCCGCACCTGTACGCGGCTCTCATCAAGGATATCGAGGAAAACCATTGCGGATTGGTGCCTGAAAGCGCGTTCCCGCCGATGGCGCTCGCCCAGCAATATCGCGATGCGCATCTTGCGGAGAGGATGATAAGCGCGATGGCGGCAAACGGCGCCGCGGTCTTGTTGGCGGGCAATGGTCACGTTCGTTCGGACCGCGGCGTGCCCTGGCATTTGCGCCGCCGTGCTCCGGGGTCAAATATTGGTGTGGTTACCTTCGTAGAAGCGGACCCCGGCATAACAGAAGCTGCCCCTTATGTGCCGCTCGATCCTGACGGGCAGCCAGCGACCGATTATGTATGGATCACCTCACGCGCGGAGCGGCCTGACCCGTGCGAGGAAATGCGACAGCGCATTTCGCGTCCCTGAAGCTGAGCACTCGATCAGACGCTTACATTTGATTTTGGTGCAGAAACTGCGTGGCGCGAATTGAGGTCGTTTACCTTCCGCGCCACTCCGATCTTCTGATCTGTTCTTCCGAGCCGCGCTGCTCGGTGCGTCTTTTGAGGCGGGGCGACAGAAAAATGCGCGCCGAGCTCTTCAACGCCCTTTACACGCCGGGCAACCGATCTTATTTCGGCGACTCGTTTGAATAGTTCGGAAGCGGCGATCTCTGCTGGTTCAGCAAGGCGCCATCTGGTCCGTTTCTTTGACTGGTGGAGGTCCCATGAAATGGAAAGATTTCCGTCTGCGGCGGCGCTGATTGCCCACTCGAAGCCCGATCGTCCGGTGCTTGCCGCCCGTCCGCATGCTGCGGGCCGGGCCGCGCGGTGGTTCCTCGAGAACTTTCCCGGTGAGGTGGCGTACGCCTACAAGGCCAACAGCTCCGTGTTTCTGCTCGGCGCGCTTTTCGGCGCGGGGATTCGGCAATTCGACGTCGCCTCGTTGCCGGAGCTGGAGGATGCTGCCACCATCCCCGGCGTGAAGCTGCATTTCATGCACCCGGTGAAGTCGCGGACGGCGATTCGACGCGCCTACTTCGAGTTTGGCGTGAAGTGCTTCGCGCTCGATTCCGAGGAAGAGCTCGCGAAGATCATCGAGGAGACTGGTGGCGCCAAAGATCTTGAGCTTTTCGTGCGCGTGGCCGTGCCCGCGAAGAACAGCCGGATTCCGCTGGAGCGGAAATTCGGCGTGTCCGGGCAGAAGGCCGTTCGCCTGCTGGTGAAGACCCGCCAGGTGGCCGACGAGCTCGGCATCACCTTTCACGTGGGCTCGCAGACGTTGACGCCGCACGCATTCGTGACGGCGCTCGAGGAGGTGCACAAGCTCATCGTCAAGGCGGGCGTGGTCGTCGACGCCATCGACGTCGGCGGGGGATTTCCCTCGCGCTACAGCGACAGCGAGCCTGCGCCGTTGTCAGCGTTCATCGAGGCGATCCGGAAAGGATTCGAGAAGCTGCCGGTGAGCGAGTCGTGCCGTCTCATCTGTGAGCCGGGCCGGGCGCTCGTTGCCGAGGCCGAGAGCCTGATCGTTCAGGTCGATGCGCGTAAGGGTAATGAGCTTTACATCAACGATGGCGGCTATGGCGCGCTGTTCGATTCCGCACACCTCGGATTTGTATTTCCAGTCCGGCTTGTCAGCCGCGAGCCGAGCAAGGGCGAGCGCATGGTGCCGTTCTCCATGTGGGGGCCGACCTGCGACTCGATCGATTTCATGAAGGGTCCCTTCTTCCTGCCGGAGTCTATCCGCGAGGGGGACTACATTGAAATCGGCAATATCGGCGCTTACGGGCGCGCCATTGCCAGCAACTTCAATGGCTATGGCCGTTACGACGAGGTGATCCTGTTGGACGAGCCGATGTACACAATGTACGGTGAGTCCAAGCAGCAGATCGCTCAGAACGCTTGAGTTCAGCACGGATTGCTCAGGCCCCTCTTCCCCTCGCGGGAGGAGGGGTTTTCTTTACGGGACGGCAGACTGAACATGAGCGACATCCATCCGGACGGGCTCGACTACTTGCCTGCCAGCGAGGCTTTCCTCGAGCCGGATCGAGCCGATGCGGACAGGCCGCACGAGGCGCGCGCTGTCGTGATCCCGTTCGGGCTCGAAGCATCCGTAACCTACGGAACCGGTACAGCCGCAGGGCCGGCCGCCATCCTCGCGGCGAGTCATCAGCTGGAGCTATTCGATGAGGAGCTGTGGCGCGAGCCGTATCTCGACTACGGGATTGCCACGCTCCGTCCGCCCGTCATCGAAAAGCCACTCGCGGCGGCCCTCGATCAGCTCGCTGGCATCGTGGGGACAGTCCTGGCGCAGAACCGATTCCCCTTTGTTCTCGGCGGGGAGCATTCGCTTACGGCGGGCGCTATTCGTCCCTTCGCGGCGGCCTATCCGGATCTTGTGGTGCTCCAGTTCGATGCCCATGCAGATCTGCGGGATGGCTATCTGGGCGAGCACTATTCCCACGCCTCGGCCATGCGCCGTGTGCTCGACCACGAGAACGTAAAGCTGGTTTCGGTCGGCATTCGCGCGATCTCTTCTGAGGAAGTCGCTTACCTGGAGGCCAATCGGCACCGCATTCACATTCGCTGGGCCAAGGATCAGGCCCAGTGGGACATCGAGGAGATCGTGGCGCCTTTACGCGGGCGGCCGGTGTACGTCACGTTCGACATCGACGGGCTCGACAGCGCGGTCATGCCGGCGACCGGAACGCCGACGCCGGGCGGCCTGCAGTACCTGCAGGCTCTGGCCATCCTGAAACGCGCAGCCGAGGTCAGCCGGATCGTCGGCGCTGATCTCGTCGAGCTGGCACCCATTCAAGGGCTCCACTTCGCCGACTACACGGCAGCAGCACTGGCCTACAAGATGATGAGCTACGCCCTTTCCGGCACCCAGCCACGCCCCTGAGCGCCTTGTCCGGGCGCAAATGCAACCTGGGAAGTCCCTCATGCCTGGAAGAGGGAAGGGGCTATCAAAGCATCTTGTCAGCAATGCCCAAGTGGGCGCCGGAGACTACTTGCCGCTGACTAAGCCCCTCTAGAACGGGATCTCGTCGTCGAGCGGGTTGTCGAAGGTGCTGGCGCCGACCGGCTTCGAGCCGCGGCGCGGCTCACTGTAGCCGAATCCGGGATCGGGCTCGTAATCGGATTGGCCACCGTCATTCAGGCCGGCGCCAGGACGGCTATCCAGCATCGTGAGTTGGCCGTTGAACCCCTGCACGACCACCTCGGTCGTGTAGCGCTCCTGGCCGGACTGGTCCTGCCATTTGCGTGTCTGCAGTTGCCCCTCGATGTAGACCTTCGAACCTTTGCGCAGATACTGCTCCGCGACCTTGCACAGGTTCTCGTTGAAAATCACGACCGAGTGCCACTCCGTCCTCTCCCGGCGCTCGCCAGTGGACTTGTCACGCCAGCTCTCGCTCGTCGCCACCCTCAGGTTGACAACTGGCCGACCATCCTGCGTGCGGCGAACCTCCGGATCCCTGCCGAGATTGCCGACGAGGATCACCTTGTTCACGGAACCAGCCATCTTGAACTCCTCAATGTGCGCCGCCGCTGGGCTCAACCCGTCGGACACCGACATGCCCGATTCGCGTTGCATCAACGAATTGGGAAAGCGGGGGACGCACTCACCTGTCCACGCCTTTTGACGTTCTCACTTCGTTCCACAATAGTGGAGCGAGGCCGCCGCTGCAAGGGACGGCCTGGAGCACATTAGTTTGTCAGTTGTCGGACCCGCTCGCACTAGCCTGGAAAGGTTCGCTCGGCGCCGTGCGGTCGTAACGGATGCTGTCCACTGCCACCATCAGGTCCCGAACCGGCTTCTTGGCGACGGTTTGCGAGGCTGGGCAATCCTTCGAGGTCAGGCGAAGGTGGACTGCGGTGATATCGCCTTGGAATTGCGGCGATTGGGCGCGCTTGGCGACCCCTGTCGCAACAGAGCCGTTGGACCAGCGGGAGTGGCACATGAGCCGCACCAGATGATCCGTCAGCTGTGCTGAGTAATTCGGGTCGCGGCTTGCGCTGGCCAGCATCAGCTGGTGCCATCGCTGGCGTTGGGGTGATGTCTCCCACTGGCGCCTCTGGTTGGCATCGAGGACCTTCGCCACTGCTTCGCTGACGAGGTCCTTTACCGGATTTGGAATGCGCTCGATCACGGCGGCCAAGGCCGTGATCTCCTCATCGGAAGGAGGGGTGGTGTCGAGGGAGTCGAGATCGGCCAAGGTGAGATTCTCGGGGGGCGGCGGACTGGCCTGCCAGACGGCTGCGCGGCGCAGGTCAGCTGCAGCTAGCTTCGCCCCAGTTAGATCCGCACCGAGCAGGCGCGCGTACTGCAGGCTTGCGCCTTCGAGATCGGCATCGCGCAGGCTGGCGCCGTGCAGCCGCGCATGGGTCAGGATGGTGGCCTGCATTCCAGCGCTGGAGAAATCCGCTCCTTGAGCGTGGGCTCCGGTCAAGTCTGCCCCTTGTAGCGAGGCGACGAGAAAATTCGCGCCCTGCATGTCGACGCCGCCGGTGAGATCCGCCTTCTCGAGGTTCGCTCCGGCGAAGTTGGCTCCGGCAAGCCATGCGTGTGCCAGCTCCGCACCCTCGAGATCTGCCTCCTCGAGCACAGCCCCTCTGAGATCCACACCGGCCATGCGTGCGCCCGTCAGCCTCGCCCGGGTGAAGTTTGCGCCGCGGGCGCTCGTGCAGCGGGCGCGCTCCCTGTCGGAGCTCAGGATGAGCTCAGAAACGTCCCCGCATTGAAACCGGGCGTTGCTCAAGTCCGTGCCAACGAAACTCGCGCCGTCCAACATGGCGCCGGTGAAATCGACCCGGTTCAAATCGGCGCGTTCCAGCCTGGCATAGCGCAGGTCACGTCCGCGTAGGCTGATGCTCGGATCGTTGACGCGGATACGGCCGCGCCCTGTGACCAGATCCTCATCCGTCACGACGAGGTTGCGGTGAAAGAGCCCCCAGAGCGAGCCGTCAGCACGGGCCTCCAAATAAGGCACTGCGAAGCCTGCCATTTTGGCGTATTCGGTTCCATCCGCGGTCTCCGGCGGCAGGAAAGTGCGCGTCAGACGGTCGAGCTGCTCGCCTGGCACGGTCGCGACGAAAAACGAGAAAAAGGAGACGATCGCCAGCACGCCTGTCGTGACGATGAAGCTCAGCGGATGCTGCAGCGTCGTGCGCCAAAAGGCTGTGAAAAAGGAGGTTTCAGCTCGCGTCAGGAAAATGCCGATCAGCACGAGCATGAAAACGTCGAAAGCGAGCGCGATACGGTGGATCCAGGTCACCGTCACGTCGTGGTACGGGAGGAATGAGATCTGGATGTAGAGCAGGAGCACGACGGGCAGAACAACGAGCGTCAGCCACGACATGCCGTGCAAGAAGAGGCTCATCACTACGCTCCGGTGCGGACCGGCGATAGCCTGAACAAAAAAGAAGTTGTTCAGCTCCAGACGGAGCGGATGCGTGCGCCGCTTGCTAACCTCAAGCTCCCGGACGGCAGCATCGAATTCGAGCGCTTTACGCGCAAGCAGCACGAGCTGAGAGATCAGGCCAAGGTGAAAAAGGACAAGGAGGATCGGAGCAAACCTGAAAAACTGCGTGAGCTGAATATCCACCTGCAGGATAGGCAGGGAGACCGGAGTCTCGAGCAGCAAATCTTTGTGGGTCACGCCCGCGACGGCCACCATGAGGTAGGCCATGATGGCGATGAAGATCAGCCAGGCCGTATGCGCGGTGTCGCTCGAGCTGTTGACGGCCTCGAGCAGACTGTAAGGGTTGACTGGTGTCTCGGTGTCCGCAGCAGCTCGCGCAGAATCCGCCATTGTTCCCCCCACTGATCACCACAGGCTCCGAGTGGTGCAGACCATAGCGGAAAATCTGTGGCAAGGGGGCCACTCGAAAGGGGGTGAAATCGTGAGGTGGTCGGACGGTGTGGCTTGAGCTGCTGCCACGGGCTCAAGTAAGCAGCTCACGACCTCACATTCCGCACTGCCGCGCTCGGGTTATCCGCCGCTTACCGAATATCCGCCATCAACCGGAATGGCCGCACCCGTAATGAAGTCTGAGGCACGGCTTGCGAGGAACACGGCGATGCCAGCGAAGTCCTTCGGATCGCCCCAGCGACCGGCTGGCGTGCGTGCCTCGATCCGCTCGTGCAAGCCTTCCACCTGCTTGCGCGCCTGCCGCGTGAGGTCAGTATCGATCCAGCCCGGCAGCACGCAGTTGACCTGAATGTTGTCCTTGGCCCAGGCCGTCGCGAGTGAGCGAGTCAGCTGAACGATGCCGCCCTTCGCGGCGCTGTAAGCTGGTGCGAAGGGCACGCCGAAAATCGATGTCATCGACCCGATGGTGATGATCTTGCCGCCTCCTTGCGCCTTCATGGCGGGATACACGGCCTGCGCGCAGAAGAACGGGCCGTTGAGATTGACGTCAAGGACCGCCTGCCATTCCTCGGCGCTCATCTCCTGCGGCGGCTTGCGAATATTGATGCCGGCATTGGCAACGAGGATGTCGACGCGCTGGAAGTTATCGAGTGTCGCTTGCACCATGCGCTTGACCGACTCCTGGTCCTTGACGTCGACCTCAACCGTCGCAACGCGCGCGCCGAGCTTCTGAAGCTTCTCCGCAGCCTCGGCAGATTTCTTTTGATCGCGCGCAGCGATGACGATAGCCGCACCGGCTTCCGCGAGACCTGTTGCCATCCCCAGGCCGATGCCGCCGTTGCCACCCGTCACGATGGCGACGCGTCCGGTAAGATCGAACAAAGAACTGTTCATGGTGCCTGCTCCTGAATGCGATCCCTCTATATCTGCAGGGCTGGGTGCGTACATCGCACACTCAAGCCTGGCTCCCGTTTCGGACACTAGACCGGCTCCGATCCGGCGACAAAGCCTGGAGTTGCTGTTCTGCTGGAAGTTTTTCGAATCAAGCAATATGCAATCGCTATATCCAAATGGCCGATTTATCTGTTAAGACGGCGCGCCTCGGCGAGGGCCTCCGATGACTCGCGTGTGCTACGACTGCAGCAAGTGCCCGGCTTATTGCTGTTCCTACCCAGTTATCGCGGTGACGGTGCGCGACGTAGTGCGGCTTGCGAAGCATTTCGGCATCTCTCCGGAAGAAGCAGAACGCAAGTTCACGAAGTCAGCCCACGGCCGCAAACGCGTCTTGAGGCGCAGGGCCGATGCGCATTTTGGACGAGCCTGTCGCTTCCTTGACCAGAAGACGCGTCGCTGCACCGTCTATGAAGCGCGGCCCACTGTTTGCCGCCAGTTCCCGGCAGAAAGGCGCTGCGGCTACTACGATTTTCTCGAGTTCGAGCGCCGCCACCAGAACGATCCCGACTTCGTTGCTACCACGGACAACGGGCTCTGGAAGTAGACCCTAGCTAGCGTATTCGCGCGGTCTCATTCGCCAGGCTGCTCCTCCAGGCACTGCCCCGAGCGAGCGCAGATACGCCCTTATTGCAACCAGAGGAGTGCGGTTCACATTCTCGACCGGGAGTGGGGGTGCCAAATTGGAGAGGACGCCATGGCGACCTGAAAACCCGATGCCTCCTTTTACCCTTCGCCCCGCATGGCGATGAAAGCTCCGCCGGAGACTTTGGCTTACGTCGCAGCCTTCGATCCCGCGGTCGAAGTGCCGGACAGTCTTGCAGTCGTCGACGTCGACCCGACCTCTCCGACCTATTCTCAAGTCGTCGGTAAGGTGGACATGCCAAACACCGGCGACGAGCTGCACCACTTCGGCTGGAATGCCTGCTCGTCGTGCCTCTGCCCCAACGCGCCTCATCCGCACACGGAGCGCCGCTATCTTGTCGTGCCAGGCCTGAGAGTCTTTGTCGAATGGCCGGCGACTCACCGGCCGCACCAGGTCCGGCTCGAGGGTGGCGACTGCTCGTCGGACTCGTTTTGCTATCCATGAGCGGGAATGAAGCTCGTTTGAGACGGTGGTCGGTGACCGGACCAGCCCACGCGAGGTTTGACCTGAGTCATTTGAACAGGCTGCCGGATCGACCTTTGTGTCGTCCATGAACCTTGTCTGGCCTTGGCTGGCGGTTGGCGGACTTGGTGCCTTCCACGGCATCAATCCCGCAATGGGCTGGCTATTCGCAGTTGCGCTCGGGCTGCACCGGAAGAACCGCGCCGTCGTATTGTGGTCGCTCGTGCCCATCGCAATTGGGCACACGTTGTCCATCGCCATCGTGGCTGGGGCTTTCGTCATCGCCGGCATTCTGTTCGACGACCGCCTTGTGCAGCTCGGAGCGGGGCTGCTTCTAATCGGATGGGCCGTCTACCATCAGCTCCACGGGCACAGGCATCACATTCGGGTGGGCATGCGGACCGGCCAGCTTGGGCTCATGCTCTGGTCGTTTCTAATGGCGACGGCTCATGGGGCCGGATTGATGTTGCTTCCGGCGCTGATGCCGCTCTGTCTTTCGGCTTCTCCGGTGGCCGAAATAACCGCGTCAGGCTCAACCCCTGTCGTGCTCGCGGCCGTCGGTCTCCATATGCTTGCGATGCTCGGCCTGACTGGGCTCGTCGCGGTTCTGATTTATGACTGGGTTGGGCTGGCCATCCTGCGCCGCGCGTGGATCAACGTCGACCTTATTTGGACAGCTGCGCTGGTTACGACCGGATTGCTGCTGATCGTTCTGGCCTGAAACATTTCAAGCACGCCGTATTTCCTCCGCCTCACGCCTTGTCTCCAGGATCGAGAGCGCCAGCAGCACGAAAGCAAGGAATGTCAGAAGCGCATTGATCGCGTGCGAATATTCCCACTGCTGCCGCCAGCCTTCGAAGTTGTCCGGTATGACGGTCCAATTGTTGGTGGCTGCATTTGCCGGGTAGGTGAATGTCCAGAAGATGAACTGTGTCGCGGCGATCAGCAGGAAAGCGCCGATCGACAGCCAGAACGGACCGCGCTGCCGCCGCACCGCGATTGCATTGAGCGCCGTCGTTAGCAGGGCGCCATAGATCACGATGCCGAACAACGCCCATCCGTTATAGGCCTGCTGCATGACCATGTAGGCCTCTGGCGGGCGGGAAATCTTGTTCGGCAGAGAGGCCAGATGCGCACCTGCCGGCACCAGCGCCAGGGCCACGAATATCAGCGCGGCGAGCTGGACCCCATCAACGCCTCTGTAGTTGCGCGTCAGCATCTTGGGCTCCCTCACTCGCCCCGCGCCGGGATCGATTTTTCTCCCTCGATCAACGCATCATTTGATGGCTTGTTCGAGTCAGCCCATGGCCGGCGCGGCACCAATGGCATTGCATTGAGAATTTGCCGCGGAAGCCGCGGATTGAGGTTCTGATTGCGGCCGCTTAGGCCGCATGCTAGCCGTTGGCAGGGCGTAGGGAGTCCGGCTTAACAGCCTTGGCCGCGGATAACATGACGCGGAGGACACCCATGACGCTGGCAAAGCAGCTCACTTTGCTTTCGCTTTCGATAGCGGCCCTCGGCTACACGCTGATGCCGACGGTGGAGGCTGCTGTGAAACCGGGGCTCAGCGCGGTCGCACCCAAAGCATGATCGTCCAGGTTCAGCAAAAGCCGAAGGGCAAAGCTACTTGTGGCCCATACATGTATTGGAGCGCGAAAGAGCGTAAGTGCGTTGACGCTCGCCTGAAGAAAAGTAAGTAGACGAGCCGCTCGGCTAGGGACTGCGTGCAATTCCAAACGCACCGCTGGGCGCAGAGTGCTTCGTATGCTTCGCTCGCGTGTCCTATTGCGACAGGCGGTGCAAGTCCCTGTGACTGCTTCAAAATCGGCCGCCGAATCCCCATCTTAAGGGCACGCTGCGACGCATTGCTCGCGGGCCAAGTTGCGGGTAAGTGCCTCGCCAGAGTATAGTTCGCGTGCCCTTGGATTCTGCTGAGCGCACGCCTAAGACGGCGTGCGTTCTGCTGTGTTTGGACTGGTATCAACTTGACAGATCACGACAAGACTGCACCTGCCGGCGGCGGGCCGAGCGATATTCGCCCCGTCTCCGTCACAGAGGAAATGAAGCGCTCGTACCTCGATTACGCCATGAGCGTGATCGTGAGCCGGGCGCTGCCGGACGTGCGTGACGGTCTGAAGCCCGTG
>QGVC01000489.1 GCA_003242645.1 Pseudomonadota bacterium | reverse complement strand
GGAGCAGTCGACCTTCATCGAGGTTTGCCACCTACTGCTTTACGGTGAGCTGCCGACGAAGCAGCAGCTGGAGGAATTCCGTAACACCATCACCCGCCACACGATGGTGCATGAGCAGATGACCCGGTTCTTCACCGGTTTCCGGCGGGACGCGCACCCGATGGCCATCATGGTCGGGACGGTCGGTGCCCTATCGGCCTTCTACCATGACTCGACGGACATCAGCGATCCGGTGCAGCGCATGATCGCCTCGCATCGGATGATCGCCAAGATGCCGACGATTGCGGCGATGGCCTACAAGTACTCGATCGGCCAGCCGTTCATCTATCCGCGCAATGACCTCGATTATTGCGCGAACTTCCTGCAGATGTGCTTCGCAGTGCCCTGCGAGCCCTATGTCGTAGATCCCGTCCTCGCGCGCGCTCTCGACCGCATCTTCATCCTGCACGCGGACCACGAGCAGAACGCCTCGACCTCGACGGTGCGCCTGGCGGGATCATCCGGCGCCAACCCGTTCGCCTGTATCGCAGCCGGCATCGCCTGTCTTTGGGGTCCGTCGCATGGCGGCGCCAACGAGGCGGCCCTCAACATGCTCGAGGAGATCGGCACGGTCGATCGCATTCCGGAGTACATCAAGAAGGCCAAGGACAAGAGCTCCGGCTTCCGCCTGATGGGCTTCGGCCACCGCGTCTACAAGAACTACGACCCGCGCGCCCGTGTGATGCAGAAGACCTGCCACGAGGTTCTGGACGCGCTCGGCCGCAAGAACGACCCGTTGATGAAGGTGGCGATGGAGCTGGAGCGGATCGCGCTCGAGGACGATTACTTCGTCGAGAAGAAGCTCTATCCCAATATCGACTTCTATTCGGGCATCACGCTCCGGGCACTCGGCTTCCCCACCTCCATGTTCACGGTGCTTTTCGCCGTAGCGCGCACGGTCGGGTGGATTGCCCAGTGGAAGGAGATGATCGAGGATCCGGAGCAGAAGATCGGCCGTCCGCGTCAGCTCTACGTGGGCGCCACCCGCCGCGATTACGTACCCATCGAGCAGCGCGGATAAGCTCCAGAACTCGTCGAGGTGGCTTGGTCCCCCATTATCCCTGGGGACCAGAATCTCGCCTTTACTCCGCCTTCTGCCGAAGATCATCGCCTTCGGCCAGCAACGCGCGCAGCTTTTCCTCCTCCTCAGGAGAGAGCTTGCTGGCCGTGGCCTGGGCACGCGCCGTGCGCGCCCAATCGGTGGCATAGCGGAAAAGAACAGCGCCCGCGCCGGCAAGCACGATGAGCGGCGTGAGCCAAAGGAGAAGAGTGCTCCAGTCGAACGGCGGCTTGAGCAGAACGAAGGTGCCGTAGCGTTCGACAAGGAAACGCTTCACCTCCTCGTCTGTGTCGCCGGCCGCAATGCGCTCGCGCAGCAGGATGCGCAAGTCACGGGCCAACGGAGCGTTCGAGTCGTCGATCGACTGGTTTTGGCAGACGACACAGCGCAGCTCGGCTGACAGCGCCCTGGCCCGCGCCTCGAGAGCCGGATCGGGCAGCATCTCATCCGGCTCGACGGCGAATGCCGCCGCAGACATCAAAGCCAGCAACGGGAGAACGAGCAGCCGGCGCATGAGCATGGCTGACCTCATTCCGCTGGCAGCGGGCGGGCCCGAAGCCGCGCACGTTGCGGCACGCCGATCCTCAGCCGCCGGTCGGACAGAGACAGCAGTCCGCCCAAGAACATGACCAGGGCACCGATCCAGATGAACCGGACGAGCGGGTTGAAATAAACCCGCACCGCATATCCGCCGGGGACTGTCGCCTGCTGATCGCCCAGAACAGCGTAAAGGTCCCCGCGCCAGGAGACATGAATTCCGGCCTCGGAGGTGGGCTGCGGAGGCGCGTCATAGATGCGCTTCGAAGGCGTCAGCGTCGTCACCGCGCTGCCGCCGCGCTCCACCTCGAAGACCCCGACCTCCTCGCGGTAATTCGGCCCGCGCTGCGGAGCGGCTCCCTTGAACGTCAGCGAATAGCCGGCGATCTCGACTTGATCGCCCGGCTTCATCACGAGAATGCGCTCACTCTGGTAAGCACTCGTGGCGATGATCCCAACGACCATCAGTCCAACGCCGAAGTGTGCCGTCGTGGTGCCGAGTGCTGAGCGAGGCAGTCCCTTGAGCCGGCGCCAGCTCTCCGCTATCGGCGCCTCTCCGAGCTTCACGCGCGAAGCGAGCTCCGCCAGCGAGCCGGCCATCACCCAAACGCCGAGCCCGATGCCAAGCGGCGCGAGCCAGGGACCGCGATAAGCCATTGCGTAGGTGGCAATAATCGCGAGCAGCGTGATGCCTGCAGCCCACCACAGACGCTGGGCGGCGGCTAATAGATCTCCCCTCTTCCAAGCCAGGAACGGACCGAAGGGCAGCGCCACGAGCAGCGGCAGCATCAGCGGCCCGAAGGTCATATTGAAGTAAGGCGGCCCAACAGAGATCTTGGCGCCGGTCAAAGCCTCGAGCGCGAGCGGATAGAGCGTGCCGACGAACACCGTCGCGCAGCCTGTGGTCAGCAGCAGGTTGTTGAGCACGAGGCTCCCCTCCCGGCTGATCGGCGCGAAAAGACCGCCCTGCCGCAGCTCACTGGCTCGCAAGGCAAACAGCGCCAGCGATCCGCCAATGAAAATCACAAGAATGCCGAGGATGAAGACGCCGCGCGC
>QGVC01000095.1 GCA_003242645.1 Pseudomonadota bacterium | reverse complement strand
ACTCCCCGTAGAGCTGGGCCGCCAACGTCTTGTTCGGCGCTAGGATCAGTGCCGGGCGCTGGGTCCGGGCGATGACGTTGGCCATAGTGAAGGTTTTTCCCGAGCCGGTGACGCCGAGCAGCACCTGGTCCCGCTCGTGCCGATTGATGCCGGCCACCAGCTCCTCGATGGCCTGCGGCTGGTCCCCCTTCGGCTCGAAGTCCGACACAAGGCGGAAGGGGATGCCGCCTTCTGATTTCTCCGGCCTCGGCGGCCGGTGCGGCCGGAACACCGGCATGGCCCCCGACACGAGCGGATGGTTGGCCATCATCGGCTCGCGCGAGAGCAGCTCCCAGCCCTTCTTGGTGCGTTGCTCGGGGCGCGCGAGCAGGGCCCCCAGCACGGCCGTCATGCTCTCGCCGCTCTCGGAGCGGGCGCTGGAGTAGCGGAGAGCAGGCAAAACACGGGGCTTGGCCGCGCTCATCACCGCGGTGCCCGCGTGAGCGAATTCCGACGCTTCAAATTCTGCCTGCGGCGCCTCGCCGAAGCCGCTTGTGGCGGGCGTGCCGGCTGGGGTCTCCGGTGGGGGCGGCACAGGCTTGCCCGCTCGCCCGCGCGATGGGCGCGGCCGGGGCATGGCTTCTTTTTTCGGGGAGCGTGTCATCACCCCGCAATATGGACCTCTGATCTTGGCGGCTCAAGTCGGGACAGGTTTGTACCCGTCCCCGGGATGACGGGCAGCAGCGGTGCGACCGGGGTGTTGCCTCACTGTAACCTATTGCACCAGCTGCCTCGGACGGGTTGAATGCGACGCCCTTCAACGATCAATAGGCCCGCCCATGAGAGCTTGGTTCACCTTTGCCCGCCCATACGCTTCTACTTGCCTGATTTTGTCGATTGCGGCGCTACTGGCCATTGTCACCCGACCAACCATTGCCGGCGAGGGACTACCCGAGGCGCTCACTTGCACGTTCGAAACGGGAACCAGCATCGCGTACGCCGGGGGCGACTACAAAGCGTCTTCGGCGAAGCCGCTTGCTTTCACCATCAGCGCCATCGACCTCGAAAATCAACGAGCCGAGCTGGGAACGGAGAAGGGAGGAAAGGGCGAGCTCAAGGTGGTCGTGGCGGTGAATGCGAACCACTTCCTTGAGGTGGTCAACGAGGGCTTCATCAACATAACCACTGTGTACGACCTTGATCCGCAGCGGAAGGCTCACCCTGCCGTGCACTCGCGTCATCTCGGCTTGCTGGGTGAGCCGATCATCGCCCAGTACTACGGGTTTTGCATACCGAAATAGGTGGGCGAGCAAGGACCTTTATGGGGCGGGGGCTGATAGGAACATGCTGAAACGGGTTCTCATTGCCAATCGCGGCGAGATCGCGCTGCGGATCATCCGCACAGCGCGCCGGCTCGGGATCGAGACGGTCGCGGTGGCATCCGAGCCCGATATGGGCCTGCCATACACGCGCGCAGCTGATATCGTCGTGCCCATCGGCCCAGGGCCGGCGAGCGAAAGCTACCTGGTGTTCGACAAGATCATCGGTGCCGCGAAGGAAACGGGCGCCGATGCCATCCATCCTGGCTACGGCTTCTTGGCCGAAAATCCAGACTTTGCTGAAGCCGTAGCTGCGGCAGGGCTAGTATTCATCGGCCCGAGCGCGGAATCGATGCGCCTGCTCGGCGGCAAATCGGAGGCGAAAGCCGTCGCCATGAAAGCCGGCGTGCCGGTGGTGCCAGGCTATCAGGGCGAGGACCAGCGGCCCGAAATTCTCGCCGAGGCGGCGCGCGGGATCGGCTATCCGGTGTTGATCAAAGCGGTGGCAGGGGGCGGCGGCCGCGGCATGCGGCTCGTCGAGCGGGAGGAAGACTTTGCACCGCTGCTCGCCAGTGCCCAACGGGAGGCGCAAGCCGCATTCGGCGATCCCCGTGTATTGATCGAAAGGGTGATCACCTCACCACGGCATATCGAGGTGCAGGTGTTTGGCGACAGCCACGGAAACGCCGTCCACCTGTTCGAGCGCGACTGCTCACTCCAGCGGCGTAACCAGAAGGTCATCGAGGAAGCGCCGGCCCCCGGCATGTCGCAGCAACTCAGGGCGAAGATGACCGAAGCGGCCGTCAAGCTGGTCAAGGCGGTCGGCTACTGCGGTGCTGGCACAGCCGAGTTTCTGGTCGAGGGCGGCGAGCTTGGGCCAGACGCCCCCTGGTACTTCATCGAGATGAACACGCGGCTGCAGGTCGAGCACCCGGTGACCGAAGCCATCACCGGGCTCGATTTGGTCGAATGGCAGTTGCGCGTTGCGGCCGGGGAGCCGTTGCCATTGAAGCAGGATCAGATCGCCTATTCTGGACACGCCATTGAGGCTCGCCTGTGCGCCGAGGATGCGGCGCGTGACTACCTACCTTCGATCGGGCGGATCGTTGCATTCGAAACGCCGGAATTGGAGGGGCTGCGGGTCGATGCGGGAGTGGAAACAGGCTCTGTCGTGTCGCCGTTCTATGACTCGATGATCGCCAAACTGATTGCGTTCGCTCCAGATCGGGCCGGAGCTATCGAGCGATTGATGAGCGCCCTGGAGCAGACGGTTGTGGCCGGCGTGAAGACGAACGCTGCATTCCTGCACGGATTGCTTTCGCATTCCGCATTTCGTGCGGGGGAGATCGATACCGGCTTCATCGGCCGGGAGCTTGGCCGACTGACGTCAAAGGGCACCGATGCCGCGGCCGTCGCTTATGGCGTCGTCTCGCTCATCAGGCAGCAACAGAAAGAGATGGAGGCCAAGCGTAGGCGCATTTCGAACGAGCCTTATTCACCTTGGGCAGCTCTCGATGCTTTCCAGCTGGGCGAGCCACGCCGCCATTCGCTCGACGTAATGGTGGAGGGCCAAAAAACGTCTGTCGAGGTCTTGTGGAACGGAAACAGCCCGAGCGTCCTGCTGCCGGGTGAGCCTGGTCCAATCCAGTGCAATGCGATCAACGCCAAGGCCATCGAGGATGGGCAGCGCGTGTTCGTGCTCCATAACCTACGGCAAACAGAGGTTGCCTGGCCGGTCTACGACGTTGGTGCTGCGGACGAAAGCGACGGCACTGGGAATGTTCGGGCACCGATCAACGGCCGGGTGGTGAAAGTTTTCGTGGAAGAAGGCACGCTTCTCGACAAAGGGCAGCGGATCGCGGTTATCGAGGCGATGAAGATGGAGCACGTTCTCGTCGCCCCCATTCGTGGGAAAATCGCCAAGCTGACCGCAAGCGAAGGTCAGCAGGTGACCGAAGGGACGGTGCTGGCGACGTTAGTCGAGGAGAATGCAGAGTAGTGGTACCCGGCCCCCGCAATTTGATCACGGACATTCCTGGTTTGAGAGTCGGGAACGCGCATGACGAGCGCGTGCTGAGCGGTGTTACAGCCGTTATCTTCGACAAGCCGAATGTGGCGTCCGGCATAACCCCGGGAGGCGCGCCGGGAAGCCGCGATACGACGCTGCTCGAGCCGGAAATGACGATCCAAAGCCTGGATGCCGTCGTGCTTTCGGGCGGCTCGCTTTTCGGCTTGGATGCGGCGGGCGGCGTCGTCTCGTTCCTGCGCCAGGAGGGACGCGGCGTGCGTATTGGCACCACAAACGTCCCCATCGCATCACAGGCGATCATATTCGACCTTCTCAACGGGGGAGATAAGAACTGGGGGCGTATGCCGCCGTACTGGGAGCTCGGCTGGCAAGCGGCGGAAAAAGCTACGGCCGACGATTTCCCGCTGGGCACGGTGGGCGGCGGATACGGCGCAAGCACCGTCAACTTCAAGGGTGGCCTCGGCTCCGCGAGCGTGGTGACGCCTTCCGGATTCATCGTCGGCGCCCTCGCTGTCGTGAATGCCGTTGGCTCGGTGACCATTGGCGACGGGCCCCACTTCTGGGCCGGCGCACACGAAATCGGCCGCGAGTTTGGGGGGCACGGCTTGCCGCCTCGCGTGCCGGCGGAGGCCCAAAAACTCAGGATAAAAGGGGCCTCTCTACGCTCGACAACGGTTGCCCTCGTCGCGACCGATGCTCAGCTGACCAAGGCAGAAACGAAGCGGCTTGCGATCATGGCCAACGATGGACTTGCCCGAGCTATCCGCCCGGCCCACGCGCCAATGGACGGCGACACAGTGATCGCCGTTTCAATGCAGGACAAGCCTCTCAGCAATCGGACGGTCGAACTCACTGAAATCGGCCAAGCCGCGGCCGATTGCCTGGCCCGCGCCATCGCCCGTGGCGTGTACGAAGCCGCTGTGCCGAGCGAGGCATGGGCTGGGCCGCCGGCTTACAGGGATCTTTATCCGTGACACGCGCCCGCTGGGCTGTTGTGATTGCCGTGACGGCGCTTTTGGTTGCGTTACTGGTCTGGCAGCAAATGCGCCAACGCGAGGTTCAGCGCTGCCTCGACTCCGGCGGAATGTGGGATGGGCCGAATTCTCGTTGTGTTCCTGATCCGGCGCGGCCGATCCTGCAAAGAGATTTGCAGCGCGCTTAGCTTCAGCGCGCCGCGGCAATCGGAGCGTTTTCTTCAACCATACGTCCACGAACGAACTGCAGCGTGACTTGCGCCACGCGTCGTCCGAGATGCCGAGCCGTGAGCAGATCGGATTCCGGCGGTGCGAGATCCGGGCCTTGATCTGTGTTCGACTGGGCGGCAGCACCTAGCCAAAAGCCCAGCCGATTCAGGTCTTCCTCCGATCCTTTCGTGGAATTGTTGGCGGGCGGTAAATCGAGATTGACCCAGTGCATGCCGTGTTGAGCCGCGAAAAGCGCGATTTGCACCAGCGTCGCGAGTTTGTCTCCGGACCGGGCGCCTGAATTTGTGAAGCCGGCAGCAATCTTGTTCTTCCAGGCAAATCCCTTTGCCATGACGGCTTTCGAGGTTGCTTCTTGGAAAGCTTTGAACGCCGCAGAGACGTTGCCCATGTAGGTCGGCGAGCCGAAGATAATCGCGTCTGCTGAAGCCAGATCATCCCATCGGGTCTGAGCTTCTTCGACGGTCATCAACAGCGCTTCCGCGCCTTCGACCTCCTCGACTCCGTCGGTGACAGCTTGAGCCAGCCGAGCCGTGTGACCCCAGCCGCTGTGATACACGATGGCGATGCGGGCGAGCGGCATGCGAATCCTCCGACTCGATCAATTCGTGCGGCCGGCGACGTCATCGAGCATTTCGAGCACACGCGGCCAGCCTTTGCCCATGCGCTTGAAAGCGAGCTCGTCTGGTGCCCGGAAACCGGATTGCTCCATGCGGACAAGCGTTCCGCCATCTCGCGGCGTAAGCGTCCAGGTCACAATTGTAACGAGGCCGCTGTCGGATTCCGTGCCATCGCCCCAGCGATAGCTCAGCCGATGTGGCGGCTCGACGGTGAGCACCTCGCAATTGACGAGGCCGGACCACCCTGGGAGGGGCACGGCGCGCATGGTGAAGCGATGGCCGACTTTGGGAACGAAGTCGTTTTCCATCAGCCATTCCGCGATCAAATGGCTCTCCGTTAGCGCGCGCCAGACCTTTTCGGGCGGATGCTTCATCTGCCGCTCGAAGACGAGCGAGCGCGTGGCTTCGCACTTGCTCATGGGATCCTCCCTTTACTGATCCATGCGGTCGAGCAGGTCTTCGAGCTTGTCGAGCTTCTGGCTCCAGAAAGCAGCGTAGACGCCGAGCCAGTCCACGATCGGCCGCAAGGCTTTCGGATGGGCGCTGTAGCGCGTTTCCCGGCCGACGCGTCGATCGCGTACGAGGCCAGCCTGCTTCAACACGTTCAGATGCTTAGAAACAGCCGGCTGCGAAATGGTGGTGCCGGCAGTAAGAGCACGGACGGATCGCTCGCCCTCGCGGCTCAGCCGTTCGAATAGCCTGCGTCTGGTGGGATCGGCGAGGGCAGCGAAAAGATGATCCGGCTCAGCGTGCATGAATAACCCATAACTTTTCGGTTATGAATGACTCATAACCAATTGGTTATGGGTTCGTCAAGCGGCTTAGAGTGCCGGTCTTACCGGAAGCGATCCACCCTGTACGGCCACGGATCGGTGAACGTGGGCTCGCCTGTCATCATCTCGGCCAGCAAGCGTCCCGTCGCGGGGCCAAGCGTGAAGCCGAGATGGTGATGGCCGAAGTCGGCCCACAGACCCCGATGGCCCGGGATAGGTCCGATCATCGGAAGCATATCCGGCAGGCAGGGCCGGGAGCCCATCCAAGGCTTGTTCTCAACCCGCTCGCCCAGGGGGAAAGTCGCACGGGCGATCGGCTCGAGCTTCTCGAGCTGCACGGGCGTTTTCGGCGCGTCACGATGCGCGAACTCGGCACCGGTGGTCAGGCGAATGCCCCGAGTCATTGGCGCCAGCACGAAGCCATTCTCGATGTCGAAGATCGGCCCGTTGAGCACGGCATCTCCGCGCGGGCGGAAGTGGACGTGGTATCCCCGCTTCACCCAGAGCGGAACGCGGATGCCAAGCGGCTTCAACACGTCATCCGACCAAGGGCCGAGCGCAATCACGGCCTCGCGCGCCTTGACCGGCCCGTCGACCGTGTGCACTTGCCAGCCTTCCGTGGTTGGCTCGAGCGTGCGAGCATCAGCGGTAATGAATTTGCCGCCGCGTTGAACGAAAAGCTTGGCATAAGCCTTCCCGACAGCGCTGGGATCGGTCACGCTGACCGGGTCGAGCATCAGTAAGCCACCGACGAAGTTGCCAGTGAGGTAAGGTTCGCGCTTGCGCAGAGCGGCAGGATCGAGTTGTTCGAAGTTGACGCCGAATTCGCGCCGCACCTCCTCCTGTTCTCGCAAATATTGATCGTACCGCTCATTGGTGCGGAACAGCTTCAGATAGCCCGTCTCGCGGATCATATCCGCGATGCCGGCTTCCTCCATGAGGGCGCGGTGCTCGACGATGCAGCGTTCGACGAGCGGGAAGGCAGCGCGAGCTGAAGCAGCGAGTCGCTCCGGCCTCGAATGCCACCAATACTTGAACAGCCAGACGGCGTTCCAGGGCAGCGAGCTCCATTGATGGTGCGCCTCGGGCAGCATGTTGAGCGCATACCGCCAGAGCTTGCTGAACTCGCGCGGGAAGCCGTACGGAACGATCGCTTCGCGCTGGATCAGGCCGGCGTTGCCGTAAGAGGTCTCTTCGGCTGCACCACGGCGGTCGACGAGAACGACGGAGCGACCACGTTTTTGCAAGTGCAAGGCCGCCGATACGCCGACCATGCCGGCGCCTAGGACGAGAACATCGGAGGTCATGGGTTAGTTAACCGGCAGTTTTCAAATGCAATGCGCGTTGGGCTGCATTGATGCCCAGGGTGTCGTCTGCTAGGCCAGCGCCTGTCAATAGGAGGTTGAGCCGCATGATTCCCCGCTATAGCCGCCCAGAGATGGCCCGCATCTGGGATCCTGAAACGCGTTTCCGCATCTGGTTCGAGATCGAGGCCCACGCGGCACGCGCCATGGCCGACCTGGGGATCATCCCCAAGGAGGCGGCTGACGCCATTTGGGAGAAAGGCTCTTCCGCCAAATTCGACGTGGCCCGCATCGACGAAATCGAGCGAGTCACGAAGCACGATGTGATCGCGTTTCTCACTCACCTCGCAGAACATGTGGGGCCGGAGGCGCGCTTTGTCCACCAGGGCATGACGTCCTCCGATGTGCTCGACACGTGCTTCAACGTGCAGCTCGTGCGCGCTGCGGACATTTTGCTGGCCGACCTCGACCGCGTGCTCGCGGCGCTGAAAAGGCGGGCCTTCGAGCACAAGAACACCGTGACCATCGGACGTAGCCATGGCATTCACGCTGAGCCGACGACCTTCGGCTTGAAGCTGGCTTACGCCTACGCGGAATTCTCACGCGCGCGTCAGCGGTTGGAGAATGCGCGGGCTGAGGTAGCGACATGTGCCATTTCAGGCGCTGTCGGCACCTTCGCCAATGTCGATCCGCGAGTTGAAGAATACGTGGCGAAGCAACTCGGCCTGAGGCCTGAGCCCGTGTCGACCCAGGTCATTCCGCGCGATCGCCATGCCATGTACTTCGCGACGCTGGCTGTGATCGCGTCCTCCATCGAGCGGCTGGCCACCGAAATCCGGCACCTGCAACGCACCGAGGTGCTGGAAGCCGAGGAGTTCTTCTCGGAGGGCCAAAAAGGCTCGTCTGCCATGCCGCACAAGCGCAATCCGGTATTGTCAGAGAACTTGACCGGGCTTGCCCGGATGGTCCGCGCTTATGCGCTTCCCGCAATGGAAAACGTGGCGCTCTGGCATGAGCGGGACATCTCCCATTCGTCCGTCGAGCGGATGATCGGGCCTGACGCGACCGTGACCCTCGACTTTGCCCTGAACCGGCTAGCCGGGGTGATCGAGAACCTCGTCGTCTACCCGGAAAACATGAAGAGGAACCTCGACCGGCTCGGCGGGCTTGTCCACTCGCAGCGTGTTCTCCTGGCGCTCACGCAAGCCGGTCTGTCGCGCGAAGACGCCTATCAACTCGTGCAGCGCAACGCCATGCGGGTGTGGCGCGGGGAGGGGGATTTCCTGAGCTTGCTGGCTGCCGACCCGGAGGTCAGCGCCAAGCTGTCGCGGGAGGAGCTCGAAAACTTGTTCGACCTCGGCTACCACACCAAGCACGTCGACACCATTTTCAAGCGGGTCTTTGGAGAGAGCTGAGCGAGCCCCGCATGCGAACGTCCGATGTCGACATCCTACTGGTGCCCGGCTGGATCGGCTCTGATCCGGACCACTGGCAGTCGCGCTGGGCGCGCAGCCTGCGGACGGCGCGCATCATCGAGCAAGAGGATTGGAGCAGGCCCAACAGGGACGCCTGGGTCAGCAGGATCATAGAAGCGGTCCGGCAGGCGACACGGCCAGTGGTCCTCGTTGCCCATAGCTGGGGTGTCGCCGCGGTGGTGCATGCAGCCCCGAAGCTGGCCGAGCTTGGCGTAGCTGGAGCTTACTTGGTTGCCCCAGCGGATGTCGACGTGACCGACAATATTTTGCCCGCGACCGATAGCGGTTTCTCCCCTGTGCCGCTGGAGAAGCTCCCCTTTCCCGCCGTTCTCGTCGCGTCGTCCGACGACCCGCACTGCAGCTTCGATCGGGCGCGCGAGTTCGCGGAGCGCTGGGGTGCAGCGTTCGTGCCTGCGGGGAATGCCGGCCACATCAACTCCGAATCTGGTCACGGCCCCTGGCCGGAGGGGCTGATGCGCTTCGGGCTTTTCCTTTCACAACTCAACACAAGGGCGTGAGATCAGGAACACCCGCCACAGCGGTGACGTTCTCTGTCGCTTGAATTTTGCCCAACATTCAGCTCCACAGCGAGGTTGGCATGAAGCGCAGAGCACACTTGCTAACTTCCTTCGCCCTCCTGCTCGTGACAGTCCTGCCCGTCCTCAACACCGGAGGCGCGTCCGCCGCCCCTCCAATCGCACAGTCCGACAGGCCGAAGCTCGATGTGCCCTACGTGCCCACGCCACGGCATATCGTGGACAAGATGCTGGAGCTCGCCGCCCCGACGGCAGATGACTATCTGATCGACCTTGGCTGCGGGGACGGCCGCATTCCGATCACGGCGGCCCAACGCTTCGGAACGCGTGGGCTTGGGGTTGATATCGACCCGCGCCGCATTGTCGAGGCACGCCAGAACGCGGATGAGGCCGGTGTCACCGACAAAGTGGAGTTTCGTCAGGAGGACTTGTTCCAGACGGATATCAGCCAAGCGACGATCCTGACGCTTTATCTCTTGCCTTCCGTCAATATCAAGCTGCGCCCGCGCATCCTGAAGGAGCTGCGGCCTGGAGCACGTGTCGTCTCCCATGATTGGGACATGGGCGACTGGCGAGCAGATCAGGAAGTCAAGTTGGGTAACAAGAAAATTTTCATGTGGGTCGTGCCCGCGTCAGTCGAAGGCCGTTGGCAACTAAGCGACAGTGAAACTGG
Source organism: Pseudomonadota bacterium (assembly GCA_003242645.1). Next base: position 784 of record QGVC01000095.1, on the reverse strand, counting down.
CAGAAGCTTCGCGCTGACGCTCAAGCAGCGCTATCAGGATGTCGAAGGCGAAGCCGATATCGACGGCCAACAGGTTCCTCTACAAAACGCCCGCATCCAAGGTGACCGGATTTCCTTCGAGTTGCCGGGCGAGAACGGTGACGTCAGGCGCTACGAAGGCCGAGTTGCCGAGCAAGTCATCGAAGGCGAAGGCTGGCAAGCGAAGCCTCTGACTTGAAGGTACCTTCGCCCCATAAGGCACCCATATCGCAGTCCGGTTCGCAACGCGCCGTGCACCGGGCAGGCGGGGCTAATGCTCGTGCGCTTGCAGCCCAAGCATCGGCGCAGACTTTGCCGACGTTATCCGTTCTCCAGGCCAGCGCCATGCTGGTCGGGACTGTCGTCGGCATCGGCATCTTCAAGACGCCGCCGATCGCAGCGGCCAACGTTCCGAACGAATTTTCATTTCTTGCGCTCTGGGCGGCTGGCGGACTGCTCACGCTCATCGGTGCCCTTTGTTATGCGGAGCTTGGGTCGACCTATCCGCATGCAGGCGGGGAATATCACTATCTCACCCGCGCTTACGGCCGAGGACTTGGTTTTCTGTTCGGCTGGGGCCGTATGACGGTGATGCAGACCGGCGCCATTGCCGCCGTGGCGTTCGTATACGGTGACTACGGGGCGACCTTGCTGCCACTCGGCCCATACGGGCCGGCGATCCATGCGGCAGTCGCTGTTGCCATTCTTACATTGCTTCAACTCCGCGGTACGCCGATCAGTGGAGGCACCCAGCTTGCCCTTACGG
>QGVC01000488.1 GCA_003242645.1 Pseudomonadota bacterium | reverse complement strand
GGCTGGCGCGTCAGCCGGTCGGCGCACGCGGGCTTCGTGCTCGACGCACTGGAGCAGGCCCTGCACGATCGTAGGCCCCTCTCGGGCAGCGGCCTCGTCCACCACTCCGACCGCGGCGTGCAGTACCTGTCGATCAAGTACACCGAGCGGCTCGCCGAGGCCGGTCTCGTGCCATCTGTCGGCAGCGTCGGCGACAGTTACGACAACGCGCTCGCCGAGACGATCAACGGGCTCTACAAAGCCGAGGTGATCCATAGGCGCGGGCCGTGGCGGTCGCTGGAAGCCGTCGAGTACGCGACCCTCGAATGGGTCGACTGGTTCAACAACCGCCGCCTGCTCGCGCCGATCGGTAACATCCCGCCGGCGGAAGCCGAAGCCAATTACCACGCCGGCCTGGAGGAACCGGCACTCGCAGCATGACTCAAACGAAACGGCCTCCGACAATACCGGGGCAGTTCACCTGCTGCTAAGGCAACCTATCATTGCGTTGACCCTCGTCCCGGCCGCGCTTCATTCACCTTTGCGCGGCCGAGCAGGCCTCGCCCCCGCGATGCACGTTCAGATCGCATAGCGTACACCACGCTACACCTCGAGGTGGATGAGTCGGCGCCACCACTTCTTGAACGTCTCGAGCTAAAGGTTGCAATCGATCACGACTATGTCGCACACGTAGATCTGCGGTCTACGATGCGAGAGCATCACATAACGGCAGAGATTTTCGATCTGGAGTTCACCCTAACGTTTCCGAGAATCGCCAGCGGCACTTCCAATGTAACCAGCGGGGAAGAGAAGAATGCCGGCGTGGCGAGCGATCAAGTGTCGGTCGGCCTTCCGGCCCAGGCTGGGAAGGTTCGGTTGCGGTCCAACATAGCCCTAAAGGCTTCCTGGCGGAACGTGCCAGGCGATCTGGTTATTAAATACCGGTCGAGTTGGTTCGATGATCGGTCGAGGGAGTACTCAAAATGGCAGTACGACGAATGGGTCTATTATAAGGACTGCCCGTACTGTCATCGCAGCCGGTACGAATTTAGAACGCAGGGATGCGAGTATTCCGCTTGTCTTTGGCAGCGTGCCTATCCGACCATTCAAGCGGGGCGTTCCGTTTCTGCATCTACCCGAACGAGCTTAGCTTTCCAAGGAAGTGCTTCGCCGACTTCGTTAAGCCCACCCCGCAGCACAGAGAGAGGCGTGTGAGTTGGCGGGCGCTCATAGGATGGGCACTGCGAGCTGTCCACATGCAGAGGTTCTAACAGAGATGCCGTGGGCGCGACAAGTCGAGCGGGATGGCTTTCTCTTCACGGGCCTGCAGTCGTCTGCTCAACGGGTCTCAGTCCAAACGAAGAGCTGGAGAACCTGTCGCTCGACCGACTGAGGCCTCAAGTCGGGTAAGGTGCCGACGTGGATTTATCGGAACTTGGCGCTGGGGCAAGCGACAGATAACTTGGCGGGCGCTGGTCTGAGGCACCTGCTAATGCCCATTGCCGATCAGCCAGGTGGCCTCGAAGTCGCCTTCGATGTTCTCCATATGCGCCTTTTCTCGGACAGATCGGAACAACCGCAGCAAGAGCCGGAACTCCTGGATGTGCTGTTGCCTGGTGGGCGAGAGAACCCAACGCTCAAGTGTGGCTGTTCTCGACCGGTTGCATGGGTTTGGCTCCAGCCGCACGGACGCCATATCGATCCCAGCGCTTCTCACATGGTGCGATCAGGACCGAGATGTGCGCTACCCGCTTGCAGCAGCGATCATCAGGTTCGCGCACCGTGCCAAAGAAACCGGTAGTCAGGTCTGGTCGGAACAGGCGAGAGCACTCCTCGCCAATGCGCCCGATCCCAAAAGCGTGCTTACGGAATTCGTCGCGCGGTTTCGGCCGCAGAGCTGGAGCGGCTCGCGAGCTGCGCTCATGGAAGAGAATGCTAGACTGCTGGACAACCTTCCAGACAGCTCTGGCGAACTGATGGCGTATGTGGCCGATGCGAAGGCCCAACTTGCGCGAGAGATTGCCTCCGAGCGGCAGCAGGAGACAGAGTACGATCGACGAGCGGTTCGAATAACTCTGGAGCGTGTACGTGCCGCCAAGATCCACATCCGACTGCTTGGTGATGTCCGCACCAAGGAATACACCGGCGTCCCCTCTTCGAGCGACAGCAGCGAACCAACGAAGTCGGCACTGATGGTGACCTGAACGCGCTGCTTAGGTCAGCAATTGGAGCCTATCGCGGCCTCTGGAGTGGTGCCGACGCAGCGTGATCGGCGAGCTGAATTGGGCACCCGCTGCTCTCGTGCAAGCAATGTCACGGGAAACAACACTTAAACATCTTTTCGTCCAATAACGTACCGCCAACCTGACACTCGCAACACGCCAGCGCGGTATTTTTGGAGACCAAGTTCCGGCTCAAGCCTCCTTAGTGCCCGCCGGACAGCTTCCCTGTGCTTACGCTGGATTGTTTCACCTGGAAAGGCGAGTTTCGCCAACTCCTCGACTGTAAACCTTCTGTTTGGCTGTGCTTCAAACGCCTCGGCAACGCAGCGTTGCACTCGTCCCAGGCCACGGCTCGCGACACGACCTTATCCAATCAACTTCTTCAATGCTGCACTTCGCTTCTCGAGCGCTTTTGTTGTCTCGTTCGCTAAGTGAGCAGGCCCCGCGGTTTCGAGCAAAGCCACGCGCCCCTGAACCTGAGCCACCAAGTTCTCGTTAG
>QGVC01000094.1 GCA_003242645.1 Pseudomonadota bacterium | reverse complement strand
TCCGGGGGGTTTGTCCGCCGCCGACATCGTCTGGCTCACGGTGGCTGCGTTTGGGCTTTCGGCTATCGCTCAGACGTTCACCACGGTCTTTATGGTGATCAAGTACGCGGGCGCGGCCTACCTGCTCTATCTCGCGTGGAAGATGTGGACAGCGCCAGCCGTCGTCCACGATCTCTCCGCCAAGCAGCCGGATGACAAGCCGCTGCGGTTGTATCTCGCCGGGCTGGCCGTCAACATGAGCAACCCTAAAGCGGCGCTGTTCTACCTTGCGCTGCTGCCGACCATTGTCGAGACCGCCACCATCGGCTGGCTCGGCTGGCTGGAGCTGACGATCGTCACGCTCGCGGTGCTGGCCCTCGTTTTCGGCAGCTACATTCTGCTCGCCGCGCACACGCGGGCTCTGTTCACCACGCCGCGGGCGATGCGGCTGGTCAACCGCGGCAGCGGAATTCTCATGGCGTCCGCCGCCGCTGCCGTCGCCAGCCGCTAAGACGTCAGTCCTTCAGGATCATCGGATAGAGATCCGCCCAGAAGTCGCAGTTGTGCGCGGCCCAGGCATCGAATGGACCGACCTTGCCCGACTCGAACCGGAGCGCCGACTTGGAGGCGTTAAACGTCTCCCACGCCGGTGAATTTGGCGCCGTCGGCTTTCCGGTCCGGGCGAAACTGGTTCAGTACGCGACCATTTGATCGGCCAAGGCCTGCAAAGCCGGTGACAGGTCCGGCGCATCCATCTTCGAGGTGTTCGAGAAGTTCGGAAAGAAGTAGTTCAAGTCCTACGAATGTACCGCGCCCATTTCGAAGCCGGGATCAGGCTCGGCCGGAATGCCGACCCCAAGCACGGGCGCCGACCTGTCGGCAAACTCGAACTCGTACACATCGACCGGGAATTCGCCGGAGCCTACCCGGCCCGGTGCCGCAACCGTTCCCTATCAGCCGACCACGCGATGATATGTTCCGCGAGTGACAGCGCTATTGAGCGAGCCTCCGCGATCCCAGATCTCCCCGCGCGGCGACAATTACCCAGCGCTTTGTGCCGCAGCCGCGGCACGGGCCTTGCCGGCGAGCTTCTTGAGCCGAGCGCGGACCCGTGCGGTGTTCCCTTGTATGCGCGTAACTTTCGGCCGGCTCATAGCGCGCTTTTTCTTTCTCTTCCGAACCAGGGTATTTCTCATCGACCGTTGGGACATGCACACTCCTCCTCAACCAGTCTAGATGGACCCGTTCGTCGGCCGACTTTCAGCCGACCTGCGAGAGACCACACTGCACCAAGCAGCGCCGCCCGTCAAAACAGGCCAGTTGAAAAGGAAGTTAACCCATATCCCGGCGCGAGAAAGGCACCAGCCCAGATCAGGCATGAGAGGCCGCTGGACGGCAGGAACAACGCCCAAGGCATACTCAGCATCCCCGCGACGACGGGAACGAACGGGCGTAGACCGCCTATGAACTTTCCGACAATGATGCCGAGAATACCCCACCTTTCGCAGAGCACTTGGCCTTTGGGAATGAAGTCCGGGAACTTGCGAATGGGCCAGACCTTGGCAGCGTCGTCTTTGAAATAGCGGCCAAGAGCATACGAAATGCAATCGCCGACCCATGCTCCACTAGCACCCGCCATCCATACCGGCCAGAATTCTCCGCCTGCTGCGCCGTGCACAGCGCCGATTCCGAGAAAAAGAATGGTCGAAGGGACGAACAGAGAAACGAGCGCAAGGCTCTCTGCAAGCCCGAGCGCAAAAACCAGAATTTCGACGAACCGCAGATTGTCGGTCGCGAAGGACAACAAAAAATCTGTCCAGCCCTCGGCCGAGAATGCCATCAGCACAGGAGTGACACCGTTCGTTGGAAATTCGTTTGGGACTGCGGAATAAGACTTGCCTTTCTTACCAACTCTTAGGGGCGATCACCTCGGCCAGAGCGCATCACAGCCCCATCAGCCATTTCCCGCCGAAGGTGGTGGGTGCCAACACTCCCGTCGCCCATAAGAACGCGGAAGTAACGTTTGCGATCTGAAACGGCAGCTGACGCATCGCATACATACCGGCTATCACAGGAATGACGGCGCGGATGGGACCGAAGAAGTGGCCGAGGAACACTCCGAATACACCATAACGATCGAAGAACTGCTGTCCCTTAGGTATCATTTCCGGATACCGGGTGAAGGGCCAGATCTTGTGAATGGAATCCTTGAAATAGAGCCCGACCCAGTAGGAAAGTGCATATCCCAGCGAGCCGCCGAGCCCAGCCGCCAGCCAAATGGGCCAGAAATCTACGCCGCTCGCACCGAACAGGCCGCCGATGGCTACCAGGAAGACTGTCGAGGGCAGCAGGAGCGACAGGAATGCGAGGCTCTCACCGAAGGCAAGGAAGAAAACGATCGGAATGGCCCAGACTTCATTAGCCTTAATGAACTCGACCGTCGGCTCCACATACTGCGTTAGATCCATCGTCTGGTCCTATCCCACCCCGTGATCGTCAGAGCTGAGCTAGGTTCCTTTGCTGCCTGAGACAAGCCTCTTGGGGTTGTAAAGTGATCTAAACGGCCGGCAAGCGCTCGCACCAGAAACGGTACATCGCCTCGAAAAGACGGGGGCGAGCCTGCTCGAAGGCTTTCCAGTCAGAAAGTGCGCCGGGCCACGTGCTTTGAGGAAATTCCGAAGCGAACGCCTGCAACACAAGAGGATCGAGGGTGAAGCCGCGGAAGACGAGACCGTTCTCATCAAGAAAACGAGCGATTTCGTCGAGCGTAACGTGCTGCTCGCAAGGATGGAGGACCAGATCGCGGAACTCATGCAGAGTGTAGAAATCCCGCGAGATGGCAAGGTCGGCGCCAGGTGTGCCGGCAGGACTATTCAGAAGCTGGGCTCGGTAGTTTCGAGCGGTCTGATCATCACAGTCCGGGCCAGGATAATCAGGCTGCTCGCGCAACGCGCGGATGTTCGCTCGCGCCGTCGCGCTGTAAAGCCCGATGTACATCAGCCCACCCGGCTTGAGCCGCGACAGCAACATCCGCCAGCCTGCCCAGGGATCGGCCATGTGATGCAGAACGCCGAGGCATTCGATGATGTCGAACTGCCGATCGATTCGAGCGAGGTCGAGAATGTCCACGACCATGAACTCGACGTTCGTCACGCCGTAGCGCCTCGCGGCACACTGCGCATAGCCGAGGCTGGCAGCGGAAAGATCGGTCGCGAGCACCCGTGCGTTGGGGCCGTAGGCGAGAGCTGACTGCAACGCCTGCTTGCCTGTGCCGGCACCGGCAATCAGGACATCGAACGAGCCATCCATGAATGCGAGGCGTTCCGGCGCGAAGTAGCGGGTCAGCGTCGCCTTCATCGCACCGGGCCGCGAAACGTGCAGGCTTTGCCAGCGCGGGTACGGATTCGTCTCGTACTGCCGCGCGACGCGTTGCGATACCTCATCGGTAATTGGCGCGAGCCGCGGGATCTCGCGCGCAGCGCGCCGCTCCTCATCCCGGTTTATCAGGTAACCCTGCACAGCATCGCGCAGTGGCTTCGGCCGAATTCCGTTGCACTTCGCAGCGTCGTCCGGAGCGAGCACGCTTTCGAGCGGCCGATAGAGTGCGCAGAGCAGAAGCCGGCGTGCCATCTCCAGATCACCGGCAAAGAGCAATTCCTTATCGATCGCGATCTGTTCGATCGCCTTCGTCTCCGCCTCGGTTTCCGCCCAGACATGGTCATTGTTCCAGACCTGAGCGAGAAGGCTTAGAGCGAACGCGTAAAGTGCGCGATCCTGGAACCGGTCCGGAGCCACCTCGAGCAGCAACACGCGCCGCAGCGCCGTAAACAGCCGCTCGTACCACGGGTTCATGACGATGCCGGCCTGGAGAGCCGACATCAGGAGATCGGACTTGAGCACGTCCGCGGTGCGGTTGAGGAGCAACTTGCGAGCGGCCTCGTCGGCTTGTCCGGCCGCTACCTCGTGCAGCGCCCGCTCCAGCTCTCGCTCAGCTGCGGAAAGGTGAGCGAGCGCTGTCTCCGCAACCGGCTGGGTGTCTATTCCACTTGCGCCAAGGGCCGCTTTCAGGCCGAACGGGTCGAGCCGGGCGGGCTCGCTAATGGCAAACCGGGCAAGGAGACGCGAGAGACGACGCGCCGCCTCCTCGTGACTGGGCTTGAAACGCAATGCCCGCGTGAAGTGAATGGCGGCATCGTCGATCTCCGCCAGGGCTGCCAAGGTAAGGGCCAGCTCGTGATGAAGTTGCCCGTTCCGCCGGTCCTGGTTCAGCGCTTCGATGTATGCGACTTTCGCGGCTCTGAGATCGTTCGACTGGAATGCGCGCCTGGCGAGCGCCACCCAGTCTTGTCTGGTTGCGGATTTGCGAATCGGAGAAGACATGGGCGGCACAAGTTTAGAGTGGCGTCAACGAAGCAGTGGCGATCCTGTTCACGCTCTGCACCGGCGCTTCATCTCTGCTGCCAGCTCCCGCGAGACCTCGGCGCCGAGCATCAGACCACGGGAAACCTGGGCCGGCGTCAAGTGCGAGGCCTGGGGGCTGCGGAGCACGGCAGGCGCATTGTCGGCCTCGCGGCGGCCAATGGCGAGCTCATCGCAACTCAGCTCCGCCTTGCGTGTCTTGAATGCGAAAAGGCGCACGCCTGAAGCATAAGCCTCCGGTGTGGGTGTTTCGCGCACCCAGGAGCGGCTCTTGTCCGACATGATGGCATTGAGCGCGATACGGCGCTGCTCGATGCAATGGGGAGAGTCGTCAACGCAGCCGAGCCCTGACCGCGAGGCTCCATTCATGCCCGTGCTGCACGCGGCAGCCATCACTGCTGCCAGGGCGCAGATCAGACGAGGTTGCAAGTGCCGCAGGGCACGCATGCAGAGCATAACCCGCCTCTCGCGAAGAATTCCGCCACGCCACGTGAAGACCCGCCACACGCCCTTAGAAGGCGGGAATGGCGGCGGTGTGGCGCGATCGGTCTGCCATCGATACAGTATGGTCACTCAGACGCAAGCACTGGGGTGCGCAGAACAGCACATTTCACGAGGAAAAGAGCCATGGTGCACGCAATTCGAATTCATCAACATGGCGGCCCGGAGGTCATGAAGTGGGAGGAGATCGACGTCGGCGAGCCGGGTGAAGGGCAGGTGCGGATACAGCACCGGGCAATAGGTCTCAATTACATCGACACTTACCATCGCGAGGGGTTGTACAAGATCCCCCTGCCCGCGGTGATCGGAACGGAAGGCGCGGGTGTGGTCACGGCCGTTGGTCCTGGAGTGACCGATCTCAAGGTGGGCGACAGGGTCGCCTATGCCAGCCCTATCGGCGCTTACACGGAGGAGCGGCTCATTCCCGCGGATCGCGTGGTCAAGATCCCGGACAGCATCGACGATCAGACGGCCGCCGCCATGATGCTGCAGGGAATGACCGTCCGCTATCTGCTCAAGGAGACCTATAAGGTCGGCCCCGGCACGACCATCCTGTTCCATGCAGCAGCCGGCGGCGTCGGACTGATCGCCTGTCAATGGGCGAAGCATCTTGGGGCAACCATCATCGGCACCGCGGGCTCACCTGAGAAGTGCAAGCTTGCGCAAGAGCATGGTTGCACGCACGTGATCAACTACAGGACCGAGGATTTCGTCGCCCGGACGAAGGAGATCACCAACGGCCAAGGCGTCGACGTGGTCTACGATGGCGTCGGCAAGGATACATTCCCGGGTTCGCTTGATTGCCTCAAGCCGCGCGGCCTTTGGGTGAGCTTCGGCAACGCCTCTGGTCCCGTGCCGCCGTTCGACATCCTGCTGCTGTCCACGAAAGGCTCGCTCTACGCAACTCGCCCGAGCCTGCAGACATACACGGCTAAACGCGAGGACCTCGTCGCCACAGCCAACGACCTCTTCGACGTGGTCTCGCGCGGCATCGTCAAGATCGAGGTCAATCAGACCTACCCGCTGAAGGAGGCCGCGCAGGCGCATCGGGATCTCGAAAGCCGGAAGACCACCGGCTCGACGATCCTGCTGCCCTAAACCTGTCCCATCAGCCGAAGGACCTGCACAATGCTGAAGATCTACGGCCGGGCCAACTCGATCAATGTTCGCAAGGTGCTGTGGACGGTCGAGGAGATCGGGCTTCCCTACACGCGGGAGGACTGGGGGCGTGGCTATCGCCCCACAACCGATCCCGAGTTCCTGAAGCTCAATCCGTTCGCCGTCGTGCCCGTCATCGACGACGAGGGCTTCATCCTGCGTGAGAGCCACGCCATCTCACGCTACCTCGCCGTCAAGCACGGCCGAACCGATCTTTACCCGACCGATCTGAAGGCACGCGCGCAGGTCGAGGCGTGGATGGATTGGGGCCAAACCGACCTTTACCGGGGCGTCCGCGCACCATTCCTGGGGCTGGTCGCGAAAATCCCCGCGTTCCAAGACCAGAAGCTCATCGAGGAAGGCATTGCCGATTGGACCCAGCAGATGCAGAGGCTTGACGCCCACCTAGCGGAGCACGGCCCGTATCTCATGGGTGACACGTTCACGCTGGCGGACATCCCGGTAGGGCTCATCGTCAACCGCTGGTTCTGCGTTCCATTCGATAAGCCGGAGCTCAAAGCAGTGAGCGCCTACTACGATCGACTGGCCGAACGGCCGGCCTATCGCCTGCACGGACGCAACGGGACACCCTGATCAGACCTGAGGGGGCGATCCCCAGACGCCCCACTCTCGCCCTGTTTTTCTTCTTGAAATCAAGTGCCTTACAGGTCGTCAGGGAGGCTTGCGCGACGTGAAACGGCAGGCGCTTTCTGTCCTTCTGTTGTCCCCGGCGTTGGTTTTCCCCGCTGCGGCCGGAGAGATCTGTGTGGCTTGTTCCGGTCCCCCGGAAATCTACCGATGCGTAGTCGAAGATGCGGATAGACTCGAGGGGTATCGGCACAGCAAGCGTGTCCTGCAGATTGCCTGCATCACGGAGCTGGCAAAAGCAGGCGGCCACCAACAGTGCCGCGTGCAACGGACCGGCTCCGAGTCGTGCTTCGGATTTCGGCGCACGATATCGCTCAAGGGCACCCTCGAGTCGTTCATCACCCGCGTAGAAGCCGAGCCGGGCGAGGCGCCGGCAGACGAGCAGCAGCCCCCGGCTGCAGCAAAGAAGGAGGACGCCGGTCCCCCGAGGACGGTGGAGGAGCTTGCGCGCCGCACCGCAGACTCATCTAAAGAGCAGCTCAAGAAGACAGGGAAGGCTGTCAAGCAAGGCCTGAACTGCCTCACTTCGCTATTCAAGGACTGTTAGCTGCTAGAGCTGTCGCGCCAACTGGCAGCGACATTGCGACAGCAGAGCCTTGTGCGCACCTTCGGTATATTCAGCGCCGGTTCAGGCGAATTCTGCCTATGCTTGCGTGATGGTCTCGATCCGCTAGAGTGTCGGCCGCAAAAGGCGGCACCTTTAGCGGGGTGCCCAAAAAGCCCATTCACTGTTGGGGTTGCTGGAGGGGGGTCATGGTCTGGAGGTGTGCTGCGCTTGCCGCTGCTGTTGCGCTGCTCGCGGCTGGCTGCGCGCAGGACAACGGCACGGCAGTGTTCGGCTACCAGGCCTCGCTGCCGCCCCAGGCAGCAGAGGTTACCCCCGACATGGAAGCCCAACTCCGCAGGAAGACACTGGCAACCAAAGTGCTTGCCGCTATCGCGCTCGAGCGCGTCACGGGGCGGAAGCCTGACCCATCGCGTCTTATCGAGCTCAACTGACGTGTGCCCTCAGGAGAACGGGCATCGCCGAAGCCTACCCCGGTCTTTCTGGTCGCTAATCCCTTTTTCACCTGAAAAGGCAGCAAGCCCGCTGGGGTGTGGATTTGCCCTTCATCATGGCCGATTGCGTTGAAGGGAGACAGGCAGGTCGCCAGCCCCCCAAGACCGACCGGTGGAATAATTCACGGGGTGGTGTGGTACGGGTCAGGATGAGGACCGGCCAGTGTGGAGCACGGCATGCGACTGGCGACGTTCAATGTGGAGAGCCTCGATCTTCCGCCGAGGGCAAAGCTACCGATCGAAGTTCGCGCAGAAGCTTTGCGCCCCGTCCTCGCCAGGCTCGATGCCGACATTCTCTGCCTGCAGGAGGTGAACGGGCAGCATGTGCCGGATCGGCCGGAACGAGTGCTCCTGGCCTTGGACCGGGTGCTGGAGGGCACGCCTTACGCCACCTACGAACGCATCTCGACAAGCGGGCCGGACGGCTTGGGCGTCGCGGATGTGCATAACCTCGTGACGTTGTCCCGCTTTCCAATCCGGTCGCGGCGCGAGGTGTTTCACGATCTGGTGCCTCAGCCGCTCTACAGGATGGTAACCGCCGACCCGCGCCCATCCGAGCCGGAGCCGGTGACCTTTGATCGCCCCCTGCTCGCTGCCGACATCGAGCTCCCGAGCGGCCAGCTGCTGACCGTGATCAACGTCCATCTGAGGGCGCCACTCGCCGCGGCCATTTCTGGACAAAAACTGAGCGCCTTTGTGTGGCGGACCGTTGGGGGCTGGGCGGAAGGGTACTTTCTCGCCTCCATGCGGCGTGCCGGACAGGCCCTCGAGTTGCGTCTACTCCTCGAAGAGCTGTTTGCAGCCGATCCGCACCGCCTAATCGCGGTCGCCGGCGACTTCAACGCGGAGGACTACGATACAGCCCTGCGCATCGCCATCGGAGCGGAAGAGGATACCGGCAATGGTGCGCTGAGCGCCCGGTCGCTCGTTCTCCTCGACCGCGCGATCCCCGCAGACCGGCGGTGGAGCATCCTGCATCATGGCCGGCCGCAGATGCTCGACCACATCCTGGTCAGCCGGTCGCTCTATGGTCACGTCCGCGAAATCGAGGTGCACAACGAGACCTTGGGCGATGAGCTTGTCGGGTTCGGGAAAGGTTCGCCTTCTCCAGGGTCCTACCACGCCCCTGTGGTGGTCGAGCTTGCGCTTTGAAGACGTGCGCCGCCGCCGAAACGTTGAGCGATTTGCTCACGTCGCCTAGGGACGCCTCGCCGTGGCAAGCACGACGCCGCCCAGCAGCAGAAGGGTGCCGGAAATGCCGTCGAGCAAACGCGCGCGGTTGCCTGCGAGGATATTACGGACCTTCGCCATCGCCACGGTGTAGGCGATGTCGGACACGCCGATGACGGCCACGAAAGCCACGGCGAGGATCGTGAGCTGCAGCCCGACGTCGGATTGTGTGTTGACGAACTGAGGCAGGAACGCGCCCAGGAACAGTAGTACTTTCGGATTGCTGAGGCTTACCGCCAAGGCCTGGAAAAACCAATTGCGGGAGCTTGTGGGCTGCGCCGCCTGAAGCGGAACGGTTGAACCCTGCCAGGCCCGTTTCAGCCGCTCCAGCCCGAGCCATGCGAGGTAAAGCGCGCCGACCCAGCGGATCACGTCGAACCACTCGGACATGAAAACCATGACCGAGGTCATGCCCACGGCTGCCGCCGTCACGAGGAGCGACAGGCCAACAAGGCTACCAGCGATCGTCCACAATCCGGCGCGAAGCCCGTGAGCGGCAACATTGGCCAGGATGAGCGACATCATCGGCCCGGGGGTGAGCGCCAGCAGCACACACGCCCCCGAAAACGCCAACAAGACTTCAAGCGGCATCACTCACCCGTTTGGCGGGCTTGTTCACGCGCTGCCAGCCTCGGCACCGCCGCTGCCGGCCTCGCCATTCCCATTCCCGCCGTTGCCGTTACCGTTTCCGTTCCCGTTGCTCTCCTCGGGGATGCGCTCGACCGAGACGACCTTCTCATCGTCATCGGTGCGGAAGATGCGAACGCCCTGAGTGTTGCGTCCCGCGATTCGCACTTCATCGACGGCCGTGCGGATCAGCTTGCCCGTATCGGTTACGAGCATGATCTGATCCGTGTCTTCGACCGGGAAGGAGGCAACGAGCGGGCCGTTCCGTTCGTTGACCACCATGGCGGCAATGCCCTTACCGCCACGGCCGGAGATACGGTACTCGTACGACGAGGAGCGCTTGCCGTAGCCGCGCTGCGAAACGGTGAGGATGAACTGCTCCTTGGCCGAAAGCTCCGCGTAGCGCTCGGGCGAAAGCTCGGTCGCCTCGCCATTTTCCTCAGCTTCCGTTTCCGGCTCGGCCGCAGCCACTTCCTCTTCGTCCGCCAACCCACGGCGAACCGCGGACGCCTGCTTCAGATAGGCGGCACGCTCCGCCGGCGTCGCTTCGACGTGGTTCAGGATGGCCATGGAGATGACGGCATCGCCCTCCTCCAGCCGAATGCCGCGCACGCCCGTCGAATCGCGTCCCTTGAAGAGGCGCACATCCTCCACCGGGAAGCGGATGCACTGACCGTTCGCCGTTGTCAGCAGCACGTCGTCCGTCGGCCGGCAGATGGCGACGTCGACGATGCGGTCGCCCTCGTCCAGCTTCATGGCGATCTTGCCGCTCCGATGGATGTTCTCGAAGTCGGACAGCGCGTTGCGGCGAACATTGCCGGAGCGCGTCGCAAACATGAGTTGCAGATCGCCCCACGTCTTCTCATCCTCCGGCAACGGAAGGATCGAGGTGATGACCTCGTCCTGCTCCAACGGCAGCAGGTTGATGAGCGCCTTGCCCACGGATTGCGGCGTGGCTGCAGGCAGCCGCCACACCTTCATCCGGTAGACCATGCCGCGCGAGGAGAAGAACAGCACCGGCGTGTGGGTCGATGCGATAAAGAGCTGCGTGACAAAGTCCTCATCGCGCGTCGTCATGCCGGAGCGGCCTTTGCCGCCGCGGCGCTGCGCACGGT
>QGVC01000487.1 GCA_003242645.1 Pseudomonadota bacterium | reverse complement strand
GAATTTGTATAAAGGACAGCCCAAGCCTTGGCTGGGTCTCTCATGGTCTTCACCGAGACTCTCGTCATTGACGAGGTCGTGGCCACGTCGCCCGCAAAAGCAAATCGGCGCAACTGGTTCAATGAGTATACCGCACGTCATGGTACTTACCACGCGTACTCGTCATTCGCCGCCGACGCCATTGAGATTCTGACCTCTGCTATCAACCGGCTGAGGTCTATTGACAGGGAAGGCTTGCGATCAGCTATAGAGTCCGTTGAGTTGGACGGCCTGACGGGTACGCTACGGATGAGCCCTCGCCACCACTCAGGACTAACGAGTCAGGCACTCACGATCCTCGTGGCACGGGAAGATCGTTGGCGCCTATTCGGATAGGAGAAGAAAGACGCCTGAGGTGTCTCGCGAGGGTGTCATCGTCAGCAGCGATACCTTCCGACGCTGCCCGGGTTGCACCGTGCCGTGGAGCGATGGTGCTGAAACCTCAAGACGACACCGTAGGCGACCAGCATCAGGGATATTCTTGGTCGCTGAGGGCGCCGCCTCGGGCGCACATACAAAGTCGGCGACAGACGGTCCTGACAACCAAGATAGAGGCTATGACCGGAGTAGCTGTCGCCATGTTGCGGTGCGACGATGCAGTGCTCAGGCATGAACGCGCTCGGTCTAGTTTGGTTACCACCGCCAACTGACGAAGTGGCTAGCCACAAGACTAGCCGGCGCCGCCGATGCGTTCAGCGATTCCAGATAATTGCCCATCCGACCAGGCTGCCAGAACCTCGAGGCGCTTTCTGTTTGCGCACCGCTGTCGACATGGGTCAGCAGAATGAGCCTGTCCTGTTGTGGTCACACACATTGCACGGCCTAGATCACCCCAGTGCCTCTGCGTTTGACCGTTGGGGCTTGGCTATCGGGACCCGTTTGCGGTTTCGCAAGTCGACCGTTAGTGGATTCATGTTCCAGCATGCGAAATCACGGCCTCTACCTCAGTTGCCAGCACTAACCTGGGTACGGTCGCTTGCCAGGAAGGCATCCGTGATAGCGGCGCTCTCGGGCCGGCGTTACCAGCCAGAGACGCGAAGGCTGATCATGAAGCTAGACCAGGATGTCGAGCCTCGATCTGGCGCAAGAGGACCTCCAGTTATCGTGGCCTCGGCGTCGCCCTTCCCCGTCCGCGCTGCTCCGGGTACATGGCGCTAGTGATCAAGGTAGCGCCCGGTGTGTAGAACATGTACGGATCTCGTAGGCTGTCCACACATGGCAGGCGCCTACGGCGGCTGCCATCTGAATCGAGATAGAAAGGTCTTTACATGCGAAGTCTCTCACTTCAGCTCAAGCTGCCAGCTCTCGCCGCTGTTCTCGGATTGGTTGTCGCTGGCTGCTCGGGCGGCGACAGTGGCAACTCAACCGCCGACGACTCCACCCCCGACCATGTCACCTACATGACGAGCTTCGGCAACTTCGGGCGTGACGCATACGCCTGGGTTGCCCTTGACAAGGGATACTTTGAGGAAGAGGGCATCGAGGTCGAGATCCAGGATGGCCTCGGGGGTGAGAACTTCACACTTCTTGCCGGTGGACAGGCCGACTTCATCGTGTCCGACATCACCGCGGCTCTGTTTGCAGCCAGCGAAGACGAGAATCATAGCTTCACGATGCTGGCCGGGATCTACCAGCGTACCATCACCGGACTCATGGCGCTCGAGTCAAGCGGCATCAAGACGCCAGCCGACCTTGAGGGCACGACCTTCGCCGATACACCCGGATCGGTCAACCGCACACTCTTCCCGACTTATGCCGAGTTGGCAGGAATTGACGCTTCGACGGTAGAGCTCGTGGATTCAACTCCGGCTGAGCTGCCTCAACTTCTTGCCAGCGGAACAGTAGACGTCATCGGCCAGTTCGCGGTAGGCGAGCCGTTGGTCGAGGCCGCGGCAGGTGGTGAGCAGGTCGTCTACCTGCCATACAGCGATTACCTGACAGACCTCTACGGAGTGATGCTCTTCACCACTAAGGAGCTAGTGCAGAACGACCCCGATCTCGCCAGGCGTTTCACCAGGGCATTGCTCCGCGGTCTCGAATACGCAATCGATCATCCTGATGAGACGGGCGAGATCCTCGCCAAGTACGTCGACACTAGTGCGGAAATTGCGGCAGAGGAGATGCGGCTGCTCGAGCCGTACGTGCGACCTCTTGAGCCTGGTGCGCCGATCGGTGCCATAGATCCAGACCGTATCGCTCGCTGCATTGCGCTTCTCGAGGCGGCCGGTGCGATCGGACCTGGATTGACCCCCGAGAGCCTTGTCTCGTTCGACATTGCGCCGAGCGCGTCGAACTAAGGACGGTGACCGGGGTGTGTCCGTCGATGACGTTGACGGGCACACCCCGGCGCCTAGGAGGAAGCAAGTGGAACGCGGTACTGCTGCCAGCACAATGCAAGGTGAGGGCCTAAAGACAACCTTGGCGGGAAGAACGAGGACTATGACCGCGGCCAGTCGGCTTCTCTATCCCGTAGCCGGGCTAGCGGTGGTGCTCCTCGCCTGGTGGACAGTTACAACTTACCTTGGCGTGCGGCCGATCATCCTCCCTGCACCGCAAAACGTTGCAGCGAAGCTCGTCGAGCAAGCGTCCCTTCTAAGCGACAACGCGATAATTACTCTTGCGGAAAGCTTGACAGGTTTTCTGATCAATGTTGTTGTGGGGATTGCG
>QGVC01000093.1 GCA_003242645.1 Pseudomonadota bacterium | reverse complement strand
GGCGTAGGTGTGTAAAAGAGGAGGGGGGGGGGGGAAGCAGCCCCCCTGTGTGGTCCACGAGTGGGGGGGGGCCCCCGCCCCCCCCCTGCCCTTTGATGAGGTTCGGGGCGGGGAAGCAAATGACCCCCGCCACAAACAGATTGGCCGGATTGTCATAGAGCTCGAGCGGCTCACCTATCTGCTCGACGATGCCATCGTGCATGACCACGATCTTGTCTGCCATGGTCATGGCCTCGATCTGGTCGTGGGTCACGTAGACGGTCGTAGTCTTGAGCCGTTGATGCAGCTCCTTGATCTCGGTGCGCATCTGCACGCGCAGCTTGGCGTCGAGGTTGGATAGCGGCTCGTCGAAGAGGAAAACCTGAGGATCACGCACGATCGCGCGCCCCATGGCCACGCGCTGGCGCTGACCGCCGGACAGCTGACGCGGATATCTGTCGAGGTAGTTCTGCAGCCCCAGGATCTCGGCTGCTCTCTTCACCCGCTGCTCGATCTCGGCCTTCGGAGCCTTCCTGAGCTTTAGCGAGAACGCCATGTTCTCCGCGACGGTCATGTGCGGATACAAGGCGTAGTTCTGGAAGACCATCGCGATGTCCCGCTCCTTCGGCGGGACGTTGTTGACCACACGGTTGCCGATGAGGATCTCGCCGGAGGTGATGCTCTCCAAGCCGGCAATCATGCGAAGCAGCGTGGACTTTCCGCAACCTGACGGCCCTACGAGGATGACGAACTCGCCATCGGAGATATCGATGGATACGCCGTGGATGACGGCCGTGCTCCCGAAGGACTTGCGGACGTCCCTAATCTCTACCGATGCCATTCCTGGCTGTTCCTCCCCGATGGCGGCCTCGTTGCATCAGCCCCTTCACGTGGGTCTGTGCAGGGCAGCCCATAGCATCTTGCCTAGTTGCTGCCCTGGTATCCATCTATCGGATGGCCGTCAAGGCGCTCATCAGGAGCACACCGTGAACGCTGCTATGGAGCCGTGGCTCGCCTCAAGCGTGATCGGTAGCAGCGGCTGGGAGGAGAAAAACGATGCTAGCGATGGTGGGCGCGTCAGGGATCGAACCTGAGACCCCTACCATGTCAAGGTAGTGCTCTACCGCTGAGCTACGCGCCCGAAAGGTTGGTGTTACGTAGCCGCTTGCGCCGGAGTTCGCAAGCACGATTATGCGCCGGGCACGACAAGGCTCGTGAGTTTTTGGAGCAAACCTGAGATGGCCGGGTCAGGCGCCGCCGATCCCCCTGATGATCTTGCCAGTGCCGCCGCAGTTCTCGCACGGCCGATTAGCGATGCGGCCTGTCCCGTGACATACCGGACATACATCCTCACCGGTACCCGGCGTCCCAGGGGGAGCCTCGTCACCAGGGTTCATACCCACGTTCTTCTTGTCGTTCGACATGAGCCGATCTCCTTGTCGCGATCGCCTAACCCGGCAATCGCTCACCCGCGCAATCGTTCCAACTTCAAGTTGAAAGGTTGAATGAACAACAAGTTGCCGAAATCCTCGGCCAGTTTGCTGCGCGGCAGAGGCCGATTGCACCGATGAGTTGAGCACTTCAGCTGCACTCATCGGCTTCCCCGTCCTTCGCCAGTGCGGAAAGCCCGCGGCGCTCTGCCGACTTCCAGGCTCTCAGGGAGGACACGCTTAATGGCGACTGTTTCGCGTTTACTTGCCGCCTTGTCCGCAGTCTGCTTCGGGGGCCTCGCTACCTCGACCTACGGAGCTTCGAACAGCCTTTCTGACACGTTCTCGAGTCTCGCGGGCCGCTGGTCCGGCGAAGGCACGGTGAAACCAGCAACAGGTCCAGCCGAACGGTTCAACTGCGTCGTGACCTACATTCCACAGGGCAACAGCACACGTCTTCGTCAGAACCTGCGCTGCAAGAGCGCCAACTACCAGCTCGATGCCGCGACACACTTGGAGCTGCGGGGCGAAAGGGTCGTGGGCCGCTGGCAGGACAACATCTACACCGGCCTGAATGGCACCGTGAGCGGCGTCGTGAAGGACGGCGGATTCGACATCGTGCTCAGCGGACAGTTCTTCACGGCGAAGATGACCATCGTCGGGTCCGGCTGTCAGCAGGTGGTGCGCGTCGCACCTGCGCGGGCAGACTATATCCGCGAGGTGTCTGCCTCTTTGAGGAAGTGCTGAGGATTTCCAGACCTGCGGCTTGTCGAACTAACGGCACTTAGGCCGCGAGCAGCCTGTCCACCTCTCGCACGAGATCTTTGAGATGGAACGGCTTCGACAGCACGCGCGTGTCCTTGAACGAGCTGTCGGAGTTCAGCGTCACCGCGGCAAATCCCGTGATGAACATGATCTTCAGCTCCGGGTCGAGCTCACTCGCCCGGCGCGCCAACTCGATCCCATCCATCACCGGCATCACGATATCCGTGAGCAGCAGTGAGAACGGCTCCTCCTTGAGCCGCTCGTAAGCCTCGGCTCCGTTGCCAAAAGAAACGACCTCGTAACCTGCTCTCGTCAGCGCGCGAGCGAGGAAAGCTCGCATCGACTCGTCATCCTCGGCGAGCAAAATACGTCCGATCGGCAAGCGCGAAGGCCTAGCGGTCATGGTCGTGCGTTTAGGTCTCGGCGGGGAAGATTACGAGCGCCGGCGGCGGCGTGCCAGCCAAATCTGGCGCGATTTAGGTAAACGAGTAATGAAACGGGCATTGACGGATTGGGACTGCTTGAAAGAGTACCCGCGGCAACGGAAAACCAACCAACCGCCCAATAGTAAAGGGCCTCGCAGACTCCGATCAGGGGATCATCGCTACTTGCCTCATGGACTTCCCTCCCTCCTATGCTGCACAGTGTAAGTCATAGCGGACCACCCTGATCGAGCCCATGCCCCTGCGCGAGCGAGCCTGCATCACCAAAGAGCTGACACCGCCGTTCATCATCTACGAGCCGGTCGAACAGACGGCTCCCTTCGTCTTCTGCTCTCCGCATTCGGGCAATCTCTATCCCAGCGTTTTCCTGGAGCGCTCGCGCCTCGATGCCCATACGCTGCGTAAGTCGGAGGATTGCTTCGTCGACGAGCTGTTTGCGGATGTGGCAAAGTTGGGTGCGCCCCTCATCGCGGCGCGGTTCCCGCGTGCATACCTCGACGTCAACCGCGAGCCCTACGAGCTCGATCCTGAACTCTTTGCAGAGCCTCTCCCCGACTTCGCCAACACACAGACCATGCGGGTCGCCGGGGGCCTGGGAACGGTTGCGCGCATCGTGGCTGATGGCGAGGAGATCTATGACCGGCCACTGCCGCTAGCCGTGGCAATCGAGCGGATCGAGCGGCTGTATAAGCCCTTTCATGCGAGCATCGCGCGCATCCTCGAGCGCACGCGGAGACGGTTCGGCGCTGCCATTCTCGTCGACTGCCACTCGATGCCCTCCGCGTCGATGAACCAGCCTGGCGGTTCTCGGCCTGATTTCGTGATCGGAGATCGGTTCGGCTCGTCCTGCGATGCCAAGGTGACCCGCCTCTTTCGCGAGGTCATCGCCCAGCGCGGCTACCAGGTGCAGCTCAATCGGCCTTACGCAGGAGGCTTCATCACGGAGCATTACGGTCAGCCGTTCAAGGGTGTGCACGCCCTGCAGATCGAGATCAACCGCGGGCTATACCTCAACGAGGAGAAGCTGACGCGAACGGCTAACTTCGACCGGCTTCGTCACGACCTCACGCAGATGATGGCGCGGATCTTCGCCGAGCTGCCACCGCTGATTGCGCCGCGCGCCGCAGCCGAATAGAGGCCGCAAATCCCGGCAAAAAAGTAGGCCGTCCGGGTTTCCGAACGGCCCAAGTCTAGGGAGGAAACGCCCAAAGGAGGGCTGTGAAACCGGTGGTGCACCGATCTCACGCCGATAACTATGTGGTGCAGGGTAGGCCGTTTCAAGTCCCGTCGACGAAACGAAACGTCGCATTTTATGACACTCTAGGCGAAGTCGCCGGAATGCGGCCAGACGCCAATAAGGCAGAAAAAAGGGGCCGTCCGGGTCTCCGAACGGCCCAAGTCTAGGGAGGAAACGCCCAAGGAGGGCTGCGGAAACGAGCCGCGCTCGTCTGCCGCGCCGAAATACATAAGCGATGCAGTGCACAAAAGACAATTGCATTTTTTGCAGAGCAGCAAAGACGTGCAGGTAGATCTCGTACTGCCTGCTGAAGAAGTGAAGGTGTGATCAAGAGAAAAAGAGGGCCGCTCCCCTGGAACGGCCAAGTCTAGGGAGGAAACGCCCAAGGTGGGCACCGATCTCGCAGGAATGCGCTGCAAGATCTTCTAAGATGTATGCAGATGGTCATGAGTCGATACAAGGGAGCTCTGTAGCAGTTTGACCAGAAGTGTTTAATTAGTAGCAATCAAGCAACACATCTAAGTCCGGTTGTGAAAATTCGTTCACACTTAAAGCGGGCCCCGATATTGCGGATCGCTGGCTCGGCGGGTAGGCAAGCGAACAATCCATGGAAGCGTAATCGCGGGGGGATATGAGCAATAAGGCGGGGTTCGAGGCCTTCGTTGCTACGGCACACGAGCTTGCTGACGCTGCGGGAGCCGCCATTCTCCCACGCTTTCGTCGGCGCATCGAAATTGAAAACAAGGCGAGCGAGAGGAGGGGCTTCGATCCGGTCACCGCGGCCGACCGTGCGGCGGAGCGAGCTATAAGCAAGCTGCTCGCCAATCGCTTCCCCGATCACGGCCTCGAAGGCGAGGAGTACGGCCATCGCAATCCCGAGGCCCGGTTCCGCTGGGTCGTCGATCCGATTGATGGCACCCGCGCCTTCATTCTCGGCATGCCGATCTGGGGCACGCTCATCGGCCTCTTGGATGGCGAAACCCCCGTGATGGGCATGATGGATCAACCCTACACCGGCGAGCGTTTCTGGTCGGGGCAAAGGGCGAGCTATTTTCGGGGGCGTGACGGCAAGGAGCGACGGATCAAGACCAGGACCTGCGCGTCACTGGCCGATGCGATGCTCACCACCACCGATCCTGAGCTGTTCGTGTCCGCAAAAGACAAGCGCGCTTTTCGGGCCGTGAGGGAGAGGGTCCGCGCCGTGCGGTACGGCGGCGATTGCTACACCTACTGCCTGCTTGCCGCCGGGCTCGTCGACATCATCGTTGAGACCGGCCTGAAGCCGCATGACGTGGTCGCGCTCATTCCCATCATCGAACGTGCCGGAGGGCGGATCACGACCTGGGAGGGCGAGTCAGCGGTTCGCGGCGGCCGCATCGTTGCCACAGGGGACCCGCGCCTCCATGAGCAAGCCCTGTCTCTTCTGGCCTAGGTCACCCAGCGCCTTATCCGCTTCCTAAGCTCGCTCTGGTGGGATCAGGAAACCATCTCGACGCCCAGATAGGCGTCGAACGCGGCCCAGAAGCGGCCGCGGATCTCATCGGCCTCCTGCAGGATCTCGTGCCTGGCGAGCGGCAAGTTGACCGTCGTGCACAGCTTCACACGAGCGGCGAAGGCCTCCGAAGCAACGGGGTCGACAATGACGTCTTGACCGGCAATGGCAACCAGCAGCGGCACAGAAATCCGTTCGGCGTAGGCGGGATCGTTCAGCTTGGCCATCGACCTGTAGGCAGCATTGAGCCAGCCGATCGTCGGGGCCCCCAGCAGGAGATGTGGCGCAGCCTCGATCAGCGCACGATTGCGGGCAAACCGGGCTTCATCTGAGGTCAGCGGATTGCCCTCGAAAACAACGGGATCTTCGCTCGCGTCCGAGCCACCCCGCACGTAGGCCCGCCCAAATCCGCACGCAGTCCCCAGTGCGGCATACAGGCGGGCATAGCGCTGAGATACGCCAACCTTCTTGTCATGGAAGCGGAGCATGGGCGCCACCACCATGATGCGCTCGAACGGCGGAACCGGCCGGCCGGCGATGCGGAGCAAGATGTGTCCGCCCATGGAATGGGCGAGCGCGTAGTAGGGCGGTGGGCACTCCGGCTTGACCACTTGCTCCATGAAGCAATCGAGGTCCCTGTCGTACTCCGAAAAAGTCCGCACCCAGCCTTTGCGGGGATTACTCAATGGCCGGTACGAGCCGCCCTGCCCGCGCCAGTCCATGACGGCGACGGCGAAACCGCGGCGGCGCAGATCGGAGACGACCTCGAAGTACTTTTCGATAAACTCACTGCGGCCGGTGAAGACACATACGGTGCCTCGCGTGGGGCCGCGTGTCGGCTCCCAGCGGGCGAAACGCATCGGGTTGCCATCGTAGCCTTCGAATGCGCCAACGACCGCGCCGCTGGGCACCGGGTTTCTCGCGATGCTGACGAGTTGCATGATGCGAACCGGGCTTGCGACCACCCTCAGCCAGGTACAAACGCCCGCTCCCGGCCTTCGTTCTTCGGGGATCCGGTGAAGGTGGTAGCGCAGTCAGGGGCGCCCGTCGACCAAAACACACGCATCTTCAACACCGACGCGTGTGTGCCGGAGCGTGTTCTCACTCAGTAGGTCGGGAAATCATCGCGCCGACGCCACGCGTAGGAATCCCAATGGCCGTCGAGGCGATTGGCGCTCACAACCTCGCCAGCGCAACGGTCGACCTCGAGCCGATAAAGCGTCCCGTTTGGCCGCCGGGCGGTGACGAACGCAGTCTTTCCGCGGATCTCGAGATCGCGGAAGTCCGACCAGCCATCCCGAACGAGCTCGCGGCGGAGCTCATGACGCGAGAGACAGTCCGCCGGTGGCAGGTAGGTCTTCTTCGGATGGTAAGGCTCGAAATCCGGCTTCTTGCGCCAGCGGGGCCGATCAGACCACTCGTCGAATTCTTCGAAAGGCTTCGCGTAACGCTTAGGAGGACCTGGGTCGAACGGCTCTAGATCGTCGTCGTCCGGATCCTCGTAGAGATCCTCGACTGGCTCTTCAGCATAGGGCCGATGGTAAGGCTTGGGCTTCCCGTAGAGCTCAGCGTAGCGCGGATCATCATACGGAGAGCCAGAGTACTTGGGCGCGTATGGATCGTAGAGGTCTGCCGCCACAGTGGGGGTGGAAAGGGCCAAAGGCAGAGCAGTGACGAAGCCGGCAGCGAGCATACGCAAGGACATGATCATCCTCCGAAGAAGCGCTGTGCTACTCCCAGGTCGGCAGCATCGCGGCGCGAACATGAACGAGAGATGAAGGACTTGTCTACCAATAACGCGTTCGCAGCCGGATAGATCCGCAGTTCTCTGAAGGGTCTTGAAAGCCTCTGCGTTCGAACCAACGTTAACGGTGGTGCACAGGCCTTTTCAGGGTGTGCACGGATGAACCGCCCGGGCCCTCAGGGCCGGGCAACGCACAGTCGCTTTTAGGAGGACTTGTGATGAGACACCTCGACTTCGCACCGCTTTACCGTTCCACCATCGGTTTCGACCGGCTCTTCCGATTGCTGGACGAGGTTACTGGTTTTGGTGACGAAGCCGCCAGCTACCCGCCGTACAACATCGAGCGAACTGGCGAGAACGAATACCGAATCACCATGGCCGTGGCCGGTTTCGGCGCGGATGAAATCCAGGTCGAGGTGAAGGATACCGCGCTGACCATCCGAGGTCAGAAGAAGGCGGAAGAGAAGAAGCGAGAATATCTGTATCGAGGCATTGCCCAGCGCAGCTTCGAGCGCCGGTTCCAGCTCGCCGACTATGTCGAGGTCAAGGGCGCGAGCCTGAACGACGGCTTACTGCACATCGACCTTGTACGAAATCTGCCGGAGCGGATGCGTCCCCGGGTCATCCCCATCGGCACCTCCGCCGAGCGGGTGATTGAGGCGGAACCCGTTACGACGCAACACTAAGGTTATCAGGGATACGGAGGCGGGCGCTTTATTGCAGAAGCGCCCGCTTCTTTTTGTTGTTGCCTGATAGGGTTCCTAGACGGCGCTTTTCAGCCCTTGCCCCGCTTGAGCCAACCGCTCCCCAGAGCGTCTCGCCGACTGCGCTTCGTCCCTGCGACTCTTTTGACGCACGAACGGATCGCCCGATCGATCGTTGCGGAGGCGGAACGGGGTCCGCCGCACGGCGGTAGTGTCCGCGAGATGCTCCGCAAGGAAACGCTTGTGCCGCACCCTGAAATCTGCTTATGTGACCGGCGAAAGGTCAGCACTCCTGTCCTTTATAGTCGACGAAGCGAGGCCGCGACCTCGCGAAAGGATGACCGTGGAAGCGATGTGGTTCGATCAGGCGCGAAAGATGGTGCGGACAGTGTCCGGCACCGTGCGCACGGTTACGAACCGAAAACGGATCTCCACGGCAACGGGAACCCGAAAACGCACCCGTACGCGAGCTTGAGCATCATCGCTCGCGCCTAGCGATTGCCGGTCTCCAGTGAGATCGTGCGTTGCTGTCCAAACCCGTCGCACAATCGACGAGTCCCTTGATGAGTTCGAGCCCCGGGAGTCCCCGGACGAGAGGCCGACCCATGACTGAGAGCCGAATTCACCCTGACGTCCTGAGCGAAAGGTTCGAGGACGACGAAGCCACAACGGGCCTGTTCAACCCGGGACGCGAGCACGATGCCTGCGGCGTTGGCTTCATCGTCGATCTCAAGTCACGGGCATCGCATGGGCTCATCGAGGAAGCGCTTCAGATCCTCGAGAACCTCGAGCACCGTGGCGCCGTCGGGGCTGATCCCATCGCCGGAGACGGGGCCGGCATACTCATCCAGATTCCGCACGAGTTTTTCGTCGAGGAGTGCGCCAAGCTCGGCTTCAAGCTGCCGCCGCCCGGCCAGTATGCGGTCGGACACATCTTCATGCCGCGCGACGACCGGTTGCGCCGGCACTGCGAGACCGTTTGGAACCGAATCATCCGCGAAGAAGGGCTGGAGCTGCTTGGCTGGCGCGACGTGCCCGTCGACAACTCCTGCTTGTCCGACACCGTGCGGGCAACTGAGCCTGTTCATCGGCAGATTTTCATTGCCCGTCCTAAGGCGATAAAGGATCAGGACACCTTTGAGCGTCGGCTCTACATCGCGCGCAAGGTCGTCTCGAATGCAATCTACGCCGCGTACAAGGGGCGCGACATCGGCCACTACACCGTTTGCCTTTCGAGCCGCACGCTTGTCTACAAGGGCATGTTCCTGTCCTACCAGCTGAAGGCCTACTACAAGGACCTCTCGGACAAGCGGCTTTCCTCCGCGCTCGCGCTGGTTCACCAGCGGTTTTCAACCAACACCTTCCCCTCGTGGAAGCTGGCCCATCCCTTCCGGATGGTCGCGCACAACGGCGAGATCAACACGTTGCGCGGCAACCTCAACTGGATGGCGGCACGGCAAGCGTCCGTCTCGTCCCCGTTGTTCGGCGACGACATCCATAAGCTCTGGCCGATCTCCTACGAAGGGCAATCGGACACCGCCTGCTTCGATAACGCCCTCGAATTCCTGGTGATGGGGGGCTACAGCCTTGCCCACGCGGCGGTGATGCTGATCCCGGAGGCCTGGGCCGGCAATCCGCTCATGGATTCGCGCCGCCGCGCCTTCTACGAGTATCACGCTGCCCTCATGGAGCCGTGGGACGGCCCGGCTGCCGTCGCCTTCACCGACGGTCGGCAGATTGGCGCCACGCTCGACCGTAATGGCTTGAGACCCGCACGCTACCTGGTGACCAAGGACGACCGGGTGATCATGTCGTCCGAGGCCGGCGTGCTGCCGATTCCCGAGGATCAGATTGTCTCCAAGTGGCGGCTGCAGCCAGGCAAAATGCTGCTCATCGATCTCGAGCAGGGCCGCATTATCTCCGACGATGAACTGAAGGCCGAGCTCGCAGCTCGCCATCCTTACGAGCAGTGGCTGCGCCGCACGCAGATCAAGGTCAGCGAACTGCCGCTACCCAAGAAGCCAAGGCGGCGGAAGTCCAACGTCGATCTTCTCGATCTGCAGCAGGCCTTCGGCTACACGCAGGAAAGCCTCAAGCTCCTGATGGCGCCTATGGTCCAGACCGGCCAGGAAGCCGTGGGCTCCATGGGCACTGACACGCCGGTCTCGGCGCTGTCCAATAAGCCGAAGCTGCTGCACACCTACTTCAAGCAGAACTTCGCACAGGTGACGAACCCGCCGATCGATCCGATCCGCGAGGAGCTCGTCATGAGCCTTGTGTCGTTCATCGGCCCACGGCCGAACCTGCTCGACCTGGAGGGCACCTCCAAGCTGAAGCGGCTCGAGGTCAGCCAGCCGATTCTCACGAATGACGAGCTGGAGCGCATTCGTCAGATCGGTGATGTGCCGGACAATCACTTCACGTCCATTACGATCGACATTACCTATCCGGTGGAGCAAGGCGCTGCCGGCATGGGTCCCGCCCTTGACGTGATCTGCGCCGAGGCCGAGGAGGCCGTCCGCTCGGGCGATTACAACATCATCATCCTGTCGGACCGCGCGACCGGGCCGGATCGCATTCCGATTCCGTCGTTGCTCGCGACCTCTGCTGTGCACCATCACCTCATCCGGCAAGGGCTGCGGACGTCTGTTGGCCTCGTGGTCGAGACCGGCGAAGCGCACGAGGTGCACCAGTTCGCGACGCTGGCGGGCTACGGTGCTGAGGCGATCAATCCCTACCTCGCCTTCGAGACGATCGAAGCTCTGCTGCCTCAGCTCGACGAAAAGCTGACGCTGAAGGAGGCGATCAAGCGCTACATCAAGGCCATCGACAAGGGCCTGCTCAAGGTCATGTCGAAGATGGGCATCTCGACCTATCAGTCGTACTGCGGTGCCCAGATCTTCGACGCGGTCGGCCTCAAGTCGAGCTTCGTGAAGAAGTTCTTCACCGGCACCAACACGACGGTCGAAG
>QGVC01000486.1 GCA_003242645.1 Pseudomonadota bacterium | reverse complement strand
GGGCGCGCCAGCCCATCTCGAGGGCCGGCGAAGACACAGAGTTCTGGTGGACGTAGCTCAGTTGGTAGAGCCCCGGATTGTGGTTCCGGCCGTCGTGGGTTCGAGTCCCATCGTCCACCCCAACCCCTTGATTTTTAATCAATAAGTTCCTGATCGCGAATGAAAACAGGGACTTATTAGCGTCATATAAACGGCACTTGCTACACGCCTTGCTACACACAAGCGTGGAGCAGTGACCGTGAAAAAGCAGACCCAGTACCTCTTTCAGCGCGGGAAATACCGCACCTACTACGTTCGCCGCCGCATTCCGGAGCCACTCCGCGTTCTGTATGGTGGCCGCCGGGAGCTCATTCGCTCCCTGGGGACCGCGGACTTCAGAGAGGCTTCCTCGCGTGCCACGTTCGAGCTCGCTAGCATCGAAGCAGAGTTTGTCCAGCGCCGGAGTGAACTCGCGCTCTCCCAGGCCTCTCTAGTTCCGCGACGGATCCACCAGTTGAGCAGGGCGGAGCTGGACGCGATCGGCCGATTCTGGGCGCGTCAAGTACTGCTCTACGACGAAAGGCGTCGCGAAGAGGGGTTAACTGACGACGAGTTCGAGGAACTTGGTGGTCAGATCCGGGCGCAGCGCACAGAACTAGGTCGGATGCTCGCCCAGGGGAGCACCGAGCGAATTTTCCCGGCCCTCAGAGCTTTTCTGCATCTCTGCGGCATCGACTATAGGCCGCATGACGAAGCGGAGGGCCGTAGGGCAGCCAAACGGTTCCTACAAGCGATCATACAGACCCTGGACTTGCAGCTCGCACGTCAGTCCGGTGATCCCATCGATACCGAGGAGGTAGCACCCGCCTGCAAACACCCGTTGCACGTTGTGGCGCCGGAATTGGCCCCAGGCGACGGAGGACCGGGCTGGGAGGAAGTATTCGAAGCATGGCGAAATTACGTCGAAGGGCGGCCTCGGAGCACTGTAATTGCCTACCACACCCCCTGGACAGCCTTGAGGCGGTTCGCACAAAGCAAGGGAATTAAGCATCCCGCCGGCTTAACGCCAGCCCTGATGGCGGAGTTTGTCGCAGATATGCGAAAGCGAGGATTGGCGCCGCGCACAATCAACGAGCGCCTCTGCAAGGTTCGATCGATTTTCAGAGTTGCCTGCGGCAAATTGCTCCTAAGGGAGAACCCTGCACAGTACACGCTGGGCGTGAAGGAAAACCGGCTTCGTAAGCAAGCTACAAAGCGGTTGCCGTTCGATCAGCAGGATCTGGATCGGATCTTCGGTTCGCCTATCTTCGTCGAGCACAAACGCTCGTCTGGTCAATCTGGCGAAGCGAGTTATTGGATCCCGCTGATTATGTTCTATACGGGTGCTCGTCCGGAGGAGATCGCGGGCCTCGCCTTAACTGACCTTCGACGCGATCCGACCACGAACAGGTGGTACTTCTCTTTTGTGGACCGTCCGAGCAATGAAGATCGCTATCTGTTTCCAGAAGACGATCTGGTACCCGAGTCTCATCGACGAACACTGAAGACCAACGCCTCGGTGCGCCGCGTTCCGGTCGCGGACGAGCTTGTTGAGCTCGGGCTTCTACGCTACGTCGAGTGGCTTCGTGAGGGAGGTAGCACAGTATTCTTTCCAACCCTGCGAAAGGATTGGCACGGAAAACTATGCGGATCGTTCTGCAAATTCTTCGGTCGCTATAAGCGCTCCGTAGGAATCACTGATAATCGGAAGGTCCTGTATTCTTTTCGCCATCTTATGAAAGATCTGCTTGAGCAGACAGGAATGCCGTCGAAGTACATCAAAAGGACATTGGGGCACACGACAGGCGAAGGAATAACGGAAGACTATGGGTCCGATTTGCCATTCGAGCTTCTTGCTCGGTATTTTTCTACGGTGCGATTTCCTGCAATCCCGGCAACGCCCTGGAGACCGGGCACTGGGACAGTGCGCCAGCGGCGCGAGCATTCGAAGTAGCAGAGCGGACCGTTGGACTCTGAGCCGTGCCCCGGGGTGACCTAAGCCTCGCATTGTGCCTTGCGTGCCGCCGTCTCGATGTCCGCGCAGGTCGCGGCGAGGCTTTCGTTCATTTGGTCGAGTGTCCGGAAAAAATCCTCGAACTCGGGTGCTCCCAGCTTTCGATGAAGCTGTAGCGCCATCTCGACTTTGCACAGAAACTGCCGAATAGTTGAGCTGAGAATCATAGTGGGAGTTACAAGCGAGCTAGGAACGGTGTGAAGCGGTATGTTGGCTAGGGCGTTATCAATCCTCCGAATCTCTTCCAGGTCGACGTACAGTTCGCCATCTCCGGCAGCGTGAACGGCTTCCCGATTTCTGAGTTTCTCAGAGACGTGCTTTAGCGCTTTCGCGCTATTGTTGGCAAGAGTGGCAACGCTTTTCGTCAGTTCGACTCGCCCGTGCTGTTGTTCGGCCCGGTGAATGGCCAAAGTGGTCTGCTCCCCCAGATTAGTCCCGGAATAAAGTAGAGTCTGCTCATCGGGGAGCTGTAGGCGGCGGCCGTAAGTTGCACAGATTCGGCGGACCAAAATTGCACACTCGTTGACGGCGGCCTGCGGGCCGCTTCCCCTTGGCGACGACGCTGGAGCGGAGCCGCTGCATGTACGGACGGGAGACGAGGGTGTTGTTACGCCACTATCTGGAGCAGGGTCTGAAGAAGACGGAGCTGGCTCGACGTCTCGGCGTCAGCCGAAGAACGATCTA
>QGVC01000485.1 GCA_003242645.1 Pseudomonadota bacterium | reverse complement strand
CGGTTGACCAATTGGCCGCTCGCTTCTCAGCGAAAGATGCAAGGCCTTCGCGAGCTTCGTCGGATTGGCGCTTGCGGGCATGGCCGACGATCAATGCTGTGAGCCTGTCCGCATCGATCTTGCCGAAACCGTACTCGAGCACGACAGCCTTGGTTTCCGCCATCGCCTCCGGACCGTTTTCGAGGAGTGCGTTGACAATGCGCTCGCCAGCCGCCTCAAGCTCGGCAGCCGGGACAACTTCGTGCACAAGCCCAATACGCCGTGCTTCCTCGGCAGAAAATCGTTCAGCCGTCAGGGCATAGCGACGGAGCTGGCGGGTACCAATGGCGTCGGCCAACTGCGGGATGATGATGGCGGCCGTGAGGCCCCAGCGAACCTCGGAAATGGCGAACTTCGCGTCCTCGGCCGCGATGACGATATCGCAAGCGGCGATAAGGCCGGTGCCGCCGCCGACACAGAAGCCCTGGACGAGCGCGATCGTGGGAACAGGCAAGCGGTTGAGCCGATCCACAGCCTCGGCGGTGCGGCGTGAAGCGTGCTCGTTCTCCTCGGGAGAGCCGGTGCGAACTGTGTTGAGCCAATTGAGATCGGCGCCTGCCTGAAAATGGCGGCCGTTGCCAGTAATGACGACGGCACGGAGACTCGGTTCGTGAGCGAGCGCGTCCATGGCCTGATGAAGGCCCTCGATCATCGCGCCGTTATAGGCGTTGTTCACCTCGGGCCGATTGAGGGTGACGCGAGCAACGCCGCGCGGATCTAAGCTCCAGAGTACGGGATCGGGCATGGCAAAACCTCTTTGATCGATGCCCAATTAGCCCATGAGCTCGCAGAGTGCCAACTGAGAATGCATCTCTGGCAAGTCGACGCGTCACGCACGCTCGCGCGTCCAGAAGCTGCGAGCGAGCATATAGGCCCAGAGGGACAGAGTTATCACACCCAATGCAGCCGCAATCGGACGCGAGAAAAATCCGAGCAGGGAGCCATCCGCCTTGATCATAGATGTCATGAAGCTTTGCTCGAAAAGCTCGCCCAGCACCATGCCGAGGATGATCGGACCAATTGGAAAGCCATTCTCCTCCAAAATCCAGCCGAACACACCCAGCGCGAGCATGATGATGATGCCATAGACGGAGTTCGTCATGGCATAGGCGCCGACGATGCAGAACAGCAGGATTAGCGGCACCAGGATATTGCGGGGCGTGCGCAGAATCTGCCGGGCGAGCTTGATGGCTGCCCAGCCAATGGGCAGCATCATCAGGTTGGCTAAGATGAAGATGATGAACACCGCATAGATGAGCTGCGGATTCTGGAGGAATACGGCCGGGCCCGGATTCATGTTTTTCATATAGAGCACGCCGATCACTATGGCCGTGATCGAGTCGCCCGGAATGCCGAACACCAGCGCCGGTATCCACGCTGATCCGACGGCCGCGTTGTTCGCCGAAGTGGAATCCACGATGCCTTCGATGTGGCCCGTGCCGAACTTCTCGGGCTCCTTGGAGAAGCGTTTCGACACCGCAAATGAAATCCAGGCTGCAATATCGGCACCGGCCCCCGGTAGCGCGCCGATCCCAGTGCCGATCATCGAGCCACGGACGAAGTTGCGCCAGTAACGCCGCCACACCTGACCGATACCGCGGAAGATATTGCCGACCTGCTGCTGAAGCATTTCACCAACTTGGTCTATGGTGACGACGCCGCGCAGCAGCTCGGAGAGGGCAAACAAGCCGATCATGGCTGGGATGAAGCTGATGCCCTGGAGCATCTCAACCGAGCCGAAGGTGAAGCGCGGGTGGCCGGCTGTAGGATCGATTCCGATGGTCGCGATAGCCAGGCCGATGAGCAGGGCAGTAAAGCCTTTCAACGCGTCCGATTGGGCTATGAAGATGGCGCACGTCAGCCCCAGGCCGGCGAGCCAGAAATATTCAAACGAGGAGAAGTTGAGGGCAATTTCAGCGAGGACGGGAGCTGCAACAATCAGGATTGCGACACCTACGAGACCGCCCGCCACGGAGAAGACGAGGTTCACCCCGAGGGTCTGACCGAGCAGGCCCTTGCGGGACAACCTATAGGCCTCTTCGGTGTAAGCCGCAGAAGCCGGTGTGCCGGGGATGCGCAGCATTGCACCTGGAATATCGCCGGCGAAGATCGCCATGGCTGTCGCCGTCACGATCGCACCAATCGCCGGAACAGGCTCCATGAAGAAGGTGATCGGCACGAGCAGGGCAGTCGCCATCGTGGCTGTCAGCCCCGGCATCGCGCCAACGAAGATGCCGAAAATCGCTGCGCCGAAGCACACCCAAAGGACGTATGGGTCAACGACAAGGGCGGCGGCCTGGAGGATTGTGTCCGACATGCGCCCGTGTCCCTAAAGAATGTTGGTCAGCAGACCGCGTGGAAGCGGTACGCGCATCAAAGTGGCGAAGAACCAATGAATGAGCCAGGTTGCGATAGCAGCAACGGGTAGCGCCACCACGAGCCGCGCGCGAAACCAGAGGAACAGCAGGAGAAGCAGCGCAAATGCGACTGGAATGAAGCCGACTTGCTCCGAAACGAGGATGTAGACAACGACCAGTAGCGGAACCAGGAGAAAGGAGGTTACCCGCCACGGCTCCCTGGTCCAATCAGCGAAAGCTACCCAGGCCTCGCCGGCACGACGCGCCGAGATCCCGCGGACAACAAGAAGAAGGCCGCAGATAATGAGGCCAACCCCAAAA
>QGVC01000092.1 GCA_003242645.1 Pseudomonadota bacterium | reverse complement strand
GGCGGTCAGAGCCTGGTGCCCCTTCTCAATATGCGGCTCACCACCCCGAGCCTGCTGGTTGATATCGGTCGGCTGTCGGAGCTGCGGGGAATTGAAGTCCAGGGTGATGTCATCTCCATTGGGGCGATGACCCGGCACGTCGAGATCGAACGGTCGGATGTCATTCGCCGCTACGCGCCTTTGCTCAGCAGCACAATGGCCCACGTCGCTTACCCGGCGGTCCGCAATCGCGGGACGTTCGGCGGTGCGATGGCGAATGCCGATCCGATCTGGAATCTGCCAGCCTGTGCGCTCGCGCTCGGTGCCGTCATGGTTGCGCGGAGCTTGGAAGGGGAGCGGCGTATCGCGGCTGACGACTTCTTTATTGGCCATTGCCGGACAGCACTCCGCCCCGACGAAATCCTGGTTCGAGTGGAAGTGCCGGTGGACGGAGCAACGCACCGCGTCGCTTTTCGAAAGCTCGGACCTCGGCTCACCGTGATCATGGGCGTTGCTGCACGGGCCGAGGTGGTTGACGGTATTTGCAAGAGCCTGAGATTGGGCTGGTTCGGAGTCGGTGATACGCCAAAGCTTTCCGCATCAGCGGCAAACGCCTTCGTCGGCACGTCTCCGGACGAAGCGGCTCTCGAACGGGCCGTGGCAGCGTTGGGCGAGGACCTGAAGCCTCACGACGACCTCCGGGGTTCAGCCGCCTTGCGCTCTTATCTCGCGCGGGTGCTCTTGCGCCGAATTGCTGCCGATCTGTTTCCCGAGACTTTGGGCGCAACCCGCCAGGAGGCGACCGCATGAAGCCGGTACCTATTTCGCTGATTGTCAATGGCGAGGTCGTCGAGGCGCTCGTACCACCACGGCAGCATCTGGCGGACTTCTTGCGCGAAAATCTCGGCCTTACGGGCACGCACATCGGCTGCGAGCAGGGTGTTTGCGGCGCCTGCTCGGTGCGGCTTGACGGCGAGGTGGTGCGGGCATGCCTCGTGCTGGCGGTTCAGGCCGACGGCTCACGGGTAGATACGATCGAAGGCGTTTCCGACGCCGGCGAGCTTACGCATCTTCAGCGCGCGTTCGAAAACCGTAACGCTCTTCAGTGCGGGTACTGCACGCCGGGAATGCTCCTGACTGCGGCAGAGCTTCTGAAGCTGAATCCGCGGCCAAGCCGGGAGGAAATTCGCGAATTCATTTCCGGCAATTACTGCCGGTGCACCGGTTATCACGCAATTGTGGATGCGATCGAGGCGGCTGCTCAGGCGAGTGGGGGAGACGTGTCATGAACGAAGTTACAAGCCCAGGCTTGACCGTTCTCGACCGGCCGAATTCCTACATTGGCCGCAGCGTCCCCAGGCCGAACTTGCGGCGCCTTACGGAAGGTCGCGGCCAGTTCGTCAGCGACTTGAGCCTGCCGCGCATGGTTCACGTCGCCTTTGTGCGCTCGCCGTATGCGCATGCGCGAATACTCGGGATCGATACGTCGGCAGCCAAAGCTGCGCCGGGAGTCGTTGCTGTCGTTACAGGCAAAGAGCTTGCCGAGGTCATGACGCCGTGGGTGGGCGTCCTGTCCCATTTGAAAGGCCTCAAATCGGCTCCCCAGTATGCAATTGCCATCGATCGGGCATGCTGGCAGGGCGAGGCAGTAGCTGCCGTTGTCGCGCGCACCCGCGCCGAAGCCGAGGACGCTGCCGAGCTTGTTGCCGTCGAATATGAAGAGCTTGAGCCGGTTGTCGATCCCGAGGCCGCGCTGGCGCCAGGCGCCAAAGTCATTCACCCAGAGCTCGGTGACAATCTCGCGTTCGAGCGCGTGTTGGACGCCGGTGAGGTCGACAAAGCCTTCGCCGAGGCGGACGAGGTGGTCGATGTCACGTTCGAGTTCGGCCGCCATACCGGGGTCACGCTCGAGCCGCGAGCCATCGTCGCCGACTGGAATCCGTCTGAGCAGCGCATGACGGTTTACCAGGGCACCCAGGCGCCGCACATGATGCAAAACATCATTGCCAAGCACCTTGGCCTGCAGGAAAGCCAGGTGCGCGTCATCTGCAAGGATGTGGGCGGCTCGTTCGGCATAAAGGTCCACGTCTATGCGGATGAAATGGCGACTGTGGCGCTGTCGAAAATGTTGAAGCGCCCGGTCAAGTACGTTGCGGACCGCGTCGAGAGCTTCGTCACCGACATTCATGCGCGCGACCACAAGGTCAAAGCGAGAATTGCGGTAAAGAAGGACGGGACGATCACGGCGTTCGAAATCGACGACATCACTGGCATTGGCCCATATTCGATGTATCCGCGCACAAGCGGAATCGAGGCCAATCAGGTCGTCAATCTCGTCGGAGGGCCATACAAGACACCCAATTATCGCGCCCGAGCGCGGGTGGTGTTCCAGAACAAGAACGTAATGTCTCAGTATCGCGCCGTCGGCCATCCCATCGCCTGCGCTGTGACGGAAGGCCTTGTGGACCTCGCGGCGCAGACAATCGGAATGGATCCATTTGAAATTCGGCGCCGCAATGTCATTCCCGATGACGCTTATCCCTGCAGCTCCGCCTCGGGAATGAAATTCGAGGCTCTGTCACATCAAGCCTCGCTTAATAAGCTATACGAGATGATGAATTACGAGGCTCTACGGCAGGAGCAGGCAGAGCTTAGGAAACAGAACATTTATCGGGGAATCGGTATCGCGGCCTTCATCGAGGTTACGAATCCGAGCGCTGCGTTTTATGGCGTGGGCGGCGCGCGAATTTCCTCGCAGGACGGAGCAGCCGTTCGGCTTGATGCCCAGGGTTCTCTGATTTGCCATATTGGCGTTACCGAGCAAGGTCAGGGAACTGAGGCGGTCATTGCGCAGGTGCTCGCCACCTCGTTTGGTGTTCCCATCGAGCGCGTTCGCGTGATTACCGGCGACACGGATGCAACGCCTTACGGTGGCGGCACATGGGCCTCCCGCGCCGCCGGAATCGGTGGCGAGGCAGCCTTGCAAGCCGGCAAAGCGCTGCGGGAAAACGTCCTGAAGGTGGCCGGAACGATCTTGCAGGCGCAGCCTCAAGGCCTCGACATCCGCGACGGGATTATCGTGGATGCTGATACTGGTCGCGAGCGCATCTCTCTAGAGGAGGTGGCGCGCATCGCTTATTTCCGGCCCGATACTCTTCCGCCCGATTTCCAACCGGAGCTGATGGCCGTCCGGCATTATGTGCCGAAGAAGTACCCGTTTGCCTTTACGAACGGAATCAATGCCTGCTGGCTCGAGGTGGACATCGAGACCGGCTTCATAAAGCTTCTGAAGCATTGGGTGGTCGAGGACTGCGGAACGATTATCAATCCACAATTGGTGGATGAACAGATCCGCGGCGGCGTGGTGCAAGGGTTGGGGGCCGCCCTGTCGGAGCACTGCATTTACGACGAGCGCGGCCGTTTGTTGAACGGCTCAATGATGAGTTATCTTGTGCCTATGGCGGGGGAAATGCCGGATATCGAAGTCGGGCATGTCGTCTCCCCAACGGCTGAGTCAGAGCTCGGTGCGAAAGGCGCAGGAGAAGCCGGTACGGCCGGTGCGGCGGCGGCCGTCATCAATGCCGTAAATGACGCTCTTTCGCCATTTGGGGTGCGGATAACCAGAATTCCGATTACTCCGGAGGTGGTGCTGAAGGCGCTTGGCCGAATTTCATGAAATACCTCTTGCAGAATTGGTGTTCTTACGCCAAAACGCCGTCTCTGAAATGAAAGCTCGATGGGGAGGTACCCAAATGGCTGTAAAATTGAGCCGCCGTAAGCTGTTAGCGACAGCGGGCGCTGCGGCCGCGATGTCCTCATTCAAAATAAATGTTGCGCGCTCGCAGGAGACGCCGATCAAAATTGGCTTTCCTGTTCCGATCAGCGGGCCCTACGGGACTGAGGCGAACGATCAGATCCGTTGTGCTCAACTCGCCATCGACTGGTTCAATCAGGAATCGCCGCGCAAGGCAGAGCTCGTCGTACGTGACGATAAACTCGATCCCGGTGAGGCAGCAACGCGCACGCTGGAGCTGATCGAATCCGATAAGGTGGATTTTATTTGCGGATCGCTGTCGGCATCGGTGCAGCTGTCCGTCAATCAGGTCGCCAGCAAGCGGGGCGTTATTTACAATTCGATCAGCCAGTCTGATACGATCAACGAGGCATCCGACTTCACAAAGTACACGTTCCACGAGGCGCTCAATCCGCATATGACGGCGGGCGCTGTTGCGCGGTACGTGTTCTCGCGAGCCAAAGGCAAGAAGATTGCCTATCTGATTGCCGACTACGCCTATGGGCACGAGATGCAGCGCGGCTTCCGCCGTGTTGCCGCGGAAATGGGCATGGAGGAGGTAGCCGAGGTTCGCCATCCTCTCGGCACGACCGATTACTCGGCCTTCTTCCCGCGCATTCAGGCCGCGCGTCCGGATATTCTGCTTGTGGTGAACTTTGGCCGTGATCAGCTGAATACACTCAAGCAGGCCACAGACTTTGGCCTGAAACAGCAGATGCAGATCGTTTATCCGGTCCTCCTCGATACTCAGCGGTTTGCAGGCGGCTTCGAGCCATTCGAGGGGGTCATCGGAGGCGCCAACTACTACTGGACTCTCGAGGACCAGTTCGAGAGTGCGAAGCGGCTGAACGATGCCTATCGGGCCAAGTATCCTGATCAAGGTGTTCCAACGGCCTACGGGGCACTCGGCTTCGCTGGCGTCTACGGCATTCTGAAAGGCGTCAAGGAAGCGGGAAGCACGAATACCGACGAGGTCATCGCTGCGATGGAGTCGATGAAGTACGATGCCTATAAGGGCGAACAGTACTTCCGCAAGTGCGACCATCAGGCGGTCCAGTCGGTGCTGATCATCAGGGCGAAGGCTCCGTCCGAAATGCGGAATCAGTGGGACATTTTCGAAGTCCTCGATACGCAACCTGCGGACGAGAAGTTCCTCCGCACGTGTGAGGAGCTTGGCCACAAGGCCTAACGCGTCCTATTCGCAGAAGTGCAGAGCGCCAGCCTGGCGCTCTAGCTTCGTTTTTGCTGTTCCTTCTAGCTCGCAGCCGTTCAAGTACGCCGTGACCTTAGACCTGTTTCTCCTCCAGCTCTTCACTGGACTTGCGCTCGGCTCGATCTACGTGCTCGTCGCGCTCGGGCTGTCGCTGATCTTTGGTCTTTTGACCATTGTAAATTTCGCGCACGGCCAGTTTTTCATGCTGGGAGCTTATGTCGGTGCGTTCACGTTGGGCTTCACCGGCAATTTCTGGCTGTCGCTCATCGTCGTTCCAATCGTTGTCGGCGGCATCGGAATGCTGTGCGAGCGCTTCCTCGTGCGCCCTCTCTATGGCCGCGGCATCGATTACCCGTTGTTGCTCACCTACGGACTTGGGCTCATCCTGTTGGAGCTCGTGCGAATTTTTGCAGGCACGCAGGGAGTTCCATTCAGCACGCCGCGTTTCTTGGCCGGAGCCGTCGACCTTCACTTCTTCTTCTTTCCAAAGTATCGACTGTTCCTCATCGTGGCCACCGCGGTCATTTTGCTCGCGCTGTGGCTTCTGCTGGAAAAGACGTCCTATGGCTTGATCATTCGGGCTGGAGCGCGTGACCAGGAAATCGTTCAGGTGCTAGGGGTCGATATCGGGCGTGTATGGCTGATCGTGTTCGGCATCGGCGTGGCCATTGCTGGTGTCGCCGGCGTGCTCGCTGCGCCAATTCGAGGCGTTTTCCCTGAGATGGGCGTCCCTGTTCTCGTCGAGGCTTTTGTCGTTACAGTGGTCGGCGGAATGGGCTCGCTGCTCGGTGCGGTGATCGCCGGTCTCCTCGTCGGCGTCACCTTTAGTTTCACGTCATTCTTCTATCCGGAAATGGCAACGCTTTCGATGTTTGTCCTGATGGCCCTCGTTCTGGTGTTTAGGCCTCGTGGCCTCTTCGGACGTGCAGGAGTGCTCGGCTGATGGTGGCGGAATCGACGACAGTCGGCGCAGTCCGTGGTCCACTCGAAGGTGTGCGACCTGCCTTCGACCTCATCGCCCGGCATCGAGTGCTGTTCACGATCCTCTTCCTCGTAGTGCTGCCTTGGTTGGCGCCCTACAAAGCACTCGCAGTGAACATCCTGATTTTCGGGCTGTTCGCGATGGGCTTCAACCTCGTCTACGGTTATGCCGGAATGCTGTCTTTCGGCCACGCAGCCCTTTTCGGCCTTGGCGCCTATGGCTGTGGGGTGCCAATCGCGAAGTTCGGATTCCCTTGGTACGTGGCGTTGCCGCTTGGGATAATTATCGCGACGACTGCCGGCGTCATAATCGGGTGGTTCGCTACACGGTCGCGCGGCATCTATTTCGCGATGGTGACGCTCGCCTTGTCGCAGGTCGTTTATTACGTGGTTTACCAATCCATATGGCTTACAGGCGGCGAAGATGGCCTGCGCGGCGTGAGCGTGCCTTCGATTTCAGTCTTCGGCATCGCCGAGCTCAATTTGCTCGATCCAACCACGAAGTATTACCTTATCTTGATCATCGTGGCCTTCGCATTGTGGATCTTCTCACGGATCTTGGGATCACCGTTCGGCGCTATTCTCGAAGGTTTACGTGAGAACGAGAGGCGCGCCGCCGCCTGCGGCTACGATGTCAATCGCACACGCTGGTTCGCGTTTATTCTCTCCAGCGTTTTTTCGGGACTCGCGGGGGCGCTCTACGCTATTCACCTGTCAGTCGTTCCCATCGAGACGCTGCACTACTTCACGTCGGCCGTCGTTTTGATGATGACGTTGCTGGGAGGAATGGGCACCTTCTTCGGGCCATTCGTCGGGGCGCTCGTCTACCTCCTGCTGCAGGACGTCGTCTCCGTGATTACCGTTCATTGGCAGCTCGTCGTTGGCTGCCTGTTCGTCCTCTTGATCCTCTTCTTCCCTCGCGGGATTTGGGGATCGTTAATGCACTGGCTGCGGATATGAGCACGGCACCCGTCATCGCGACTGAGGGCGTCGGCAAGCGGTTCGGCGGCTTCAGGGCGCTCAATAATGTCACGGTGGCCTTCTACCCTGGAAGGCTGACGTCGATCATCGGCCCAAATGGGGCTGGGAAGAGCACCTTTTTCAATGTTCTCTCCGGCGCTTTTCCGCCGAGCGAAGGGAAAGTGCTTTTCGAGGGACGCGATATTACAGGCACCCCACAGCACGTCTTTCCGCATCTCGGCATCGCGAAATCTTTCCAGATTACGAATCTCTTTCCACAGCTCACCGCGCTTGAGAATGTCCGCCTCGCCGCGCAGGCGCTGAAGTCGCGTTTCGATATTTGGACGAAGCGCGAGACATTGACCGAGCTGAAGGAAAAGGCAGAGGAGCTGCTCGACCGCGTCGGCTTGTCGAAACGCCGAAATGATCTCGCGGCAAACCTCGCTCACGGCGAACAGCGCAGCCTAGAAATCGCTGTTGCACTGGCCAGCGATCCAAAGGTCCTTTTGCTCGATGAGCCAACGGCAGGCATGAGCCCGGAAGAGGCTCGCGCCATGATGGACTTGATTCTCAAGCTCAACGAGCAGTGCACCGTCATTCTTGTTGAGCATCGGATGAAGCTCGTCATGGGCGTATCCGACCGCATTATCGTGCTGCACCACGGTCAGCTCCTGGCCGAAGGCACGCCCGACGAAATCCGAAATCACGACGAAGTCCGCAGAGTGTACTTGGGACAATCGGTTTAAGCCGTGCTCGAAGTCAAAGATCTTCATGCCTGGTATGGGCACAGCCACGTTCTGCAGGGCGTCAGCATAAGAGTCG
Source organism: Pseudomonadota bacterium (assembly GCA_003242645.1). The sequence continues at coordinate 3,058 of QGVC01000092.1, read as the reverse complement.
ACGCTGGGGAAGCAGTGTGCGTCATTGGCCGAAACGGCGCAGGCAAGACCACGCTGCTGCGCTCCATCATGGGCCTTGTCCATAATCGCAAGGGCGAGGTCTGGTTCGATGGTCGCGATATCATCCGGCTACCGGTCCACCGTCGGTTCGGATTGGGGCTCGCCTATGTTCCAGAGGAAAGGCGCATAGTCGGCGGCCTGACTGTTCTCGAGAATTTGCGCCTTGGCCTTGTCGCCTCACCCAACAAGTCGCGCGAGCGCGAAATCATAGATCGGATTGCCGAGACTTTTCCGCGGCTGAAGGAACGGCTGAGCCAGGAAGCCGATACACTTTCGGGCGGCGAGCAACAGATGCTCGCGATTGCCCGCGCTATGGTCTCGGAGCCGAGATTAATAATGCTCGACGAGCCGTCCGAGGGGATCATGCCGGTTCTCGTCGATGAGATGTTCGAACTTTTTGCCCGGATGAAGTCGCAGGGAATCACAATCCTGCTCGTCGAGCAGAACGTCGAGCGCGCGCTGCAGCTTGCCGATCGCGCCTACATCATGGACCAGGGCGAAATCGTGCACTCGAGCGACGCAAAAACGCTTTTGGCCGATACCGAAATCCAAGAGCGTTACTGCTCTGTGTAGCGGTGTGCTCGGAACTGGAATTTGTCTTGCGTTGCTAGAGCCCGTGCCCCTTCAATGTCATTCGGAGTTTCTGAGTAGTGGGGAGCCGTCAAGTTTTCGGCCTTATACCATCCGCGCTCATCCTTGTACTTGAATCTGCTTTTCTGCTCCTCTGAGTAGGGAGTGTATTGGATATCAAAAGTGCGTTTGTTGCTTTTGATGTAATAGAATATCCTATCGGAAATGCGACCGTAGCGCTTCGGATCGTTGTGTGATGTTGTGCGCTGCCATATAATTTCGTTTCTATAGAACTCTTTCCCAAAGACAGCATCAAATAATAATTTAAGATAATGGCTTGCAGTTGAATCGCAGTGGAGATACAGAGACCCCGTTTGCTTCAATATTCGATGCATCTCTATCAAACGAACTGCGATGTTCGTTAAATAGCCCATCATATCGTTGTCGCCGAGAAACGAGCGCATCGCATGTAGGAGTTGGCTGCGTCCGTGTAGCTGCTCGCATCACGTCATCGAAGGCTTGCTCGGCATGAATGTTCCAGTGCCAAGTATCCTCGAATGCTTCTATTTGGGCTTGGCTGTGTGTGCCTGAAGGCGACCTAAAGAGGACATTGTAGGTCGCATTGGAGTTGAACGGAGGGTCGAGATAGATCAGGTCAACGCTCTCGTCCTTCATCTCGCGCGTTGTCGCCGTAATAGAGCTTATTCGTCATGGGCTCACCCCTCCCCAAGGCTGGCTCAAGCGTCGTCTACTAATCACAAAGCCTCGTGAGCAAAACTAGAACGATAGTGGCCAAGCTGCCACCACTCTCGTTCGATAATCCACGATCCCCCAAAGAGATGTTCATACTTTGTTCTTGCAATACTATCTATCGCAACTATGAATGCCAAAAAAGACGACGATCTCGACAAAGACCTAGCCCGCGACATCGGCTTTGCCCTTTCGCGCTCGCCATTACGCGTCAAGGGTAAGGAGTCCCAGCGCATCGAAACGTGGGTCATGATTGCTAGGGAAGTGGTGACTCACCTAAAGCGGTGCTCGTGGAGGTTCGAGAAGTTGCCTCCAGCGGAACCGCACGGTTGAGCTTAAAAGCCACCTCCCACAATACGTCACCACCTCTTACCTTGTAGGCTCGAGTGGTTACCACCTGCAGAGCGCGTGCGGAAGGAATGGCACTTGCCGGCGGAATGAACCTTGCGCAAGGTTTCAGTCAAAAGAATGCGCCGGTGCCATACGCACCAGCGCCTTAACAACCATCTGCGCAGCCGGTCCGCAGCTCTCACTACCGCTTACCAGTTTTCCACAGGTTTCTGCCCCGGGGGCATTTCGAAAAAGACGGTTAAATGACCGACGCGTCGCCTATTGTGCGACCAATTGGCGAAAACAACGGCAACCGCCGTCACACCATTCTCCTCGCGAAGCTCGGGGATGCCCAAAAATCGCGAAAAACCATTACTGCAATCCTTTCCAGGTTCGCAACCGCCGTAGCGATGTGGATCAGCAGGCGAAGCATCAATATCTGTGTTTGTCAAACGGTAGGCACGATAAGTCGCCTGTCTCGGAATCAGCGCAGCTAAAGTAGCACAATTAGCGTACTGAGCTCTTGGTCCGTTACGTAGTAAGAAATCATGAACGAAGCCCGTGGTTTGGTTTGCTAATTGCTGGTATAGCCCAGTATCTTTGAGAAGCTTTAGCAGGTCTGCGGTCGCGTTCTGGTAACGAAAGCCGTCTGGCCGCATAGCTAAGAGCCTAAGTACGGCATCCACAGCGTCCAAATTCTGATTTGTTCCGCAGTACGGATCGGTACCCCCATAGGGAATTCCTGTGCCCGCAACCAGCGCGTCTGAGGTGGCATAATAATAACGCTCGCAATTTGCAGGAGGATTGTCTATATCACATGCCGATTTTTGAGCGTGGGAAAACGTAGGTGAGAGGCAAAACGCTAATGCTAAGAGAAATGCGCGCATTTGTATATCGCTTCCGATTATGAAGTCTTCCGTTCGCAGGTGCAAATGTAAAACTTAACTCTGCAACAAGCACGATGCTCAAATTCTGCGCTCACACAATGGCCCTAGACGTGCAAAAAGGGGAGAGGGGGTAACTCGAAGTTGCGGACTCTTTGTTTCTCCTAAAGTTGCAATTTATACTAGGTGCTCCCCAACACTTAACCAGCCACAGACGAGTACTCACCTCGATATTCGTGAGTCGCCGCTATCGGGCAAAGAAAACTCCTCAAGAAGAATTCTGCAGCAGCAGCTTGAGGCAGTCGGCGTTGGATGCATTCATCTCAAGAATGCTACAGCTACAACTGCGGGCATTCCGCGTAGGGGGAGGTACGACTCGTCTGTGCGAATGCTCGCACCTACGGACCGAACCCATTGATCTATAACGATAAACGGGGAATGGCACGCAGGGCAGGACTCTAGCCC
>QGVC01000484.1 GCA_003242645.1 Pseudomonadota bacterium | reverse complement strand
GCGGTGACCCGATCATCGGTACGACGACTCGCGATGCTCTCGAATGCCTCGACCGCGATCCACGGACGAAAGCCATCGTGCTCGTCGGCGAGATTGGCGGCTCGATGGAGGAGCAGGCGGCGGAATATGCCCGCACGATGTCGAAGCCGATTGCGGCGTTCATCGCCGGTGCTGCGTCGCCACCCGGCAAGAAGATGGGTCACGCGGGGGCGATCGTCATGGGCAACAGGGGATCATACGCTGCCAAGAAGGCCGCGTTGGAAGCCGCTGGTGTTACGGTCTGCGCCACGCCGAATGGTGTTCCGGAAGCGCTGAAGGCGCGGCTCGGAGCTTCTGGCGCATAAGCAGAGCAAGTTCACACGAATTCAATTTGAGCACCCCGATGCTCCCATTACCGCCGAAGAGTGCAGTTAACTACCCAAGTGCAGCTGGGCTGCCGGAAGCATCAAGTCCGCGAAGGCCAACCAGGAACCAAGTCTCCTGCAGACCGACCCCCTTGATCTCGATCTGGCCGCAGGGCTCAAGTTCAAAGGTGTGTTGCAGCCGCTCCCGGCACGTGGGGCACAGATGGATGCGGCCCGGGGCGCCTAGGGCCTCGAGCCGCGCGGCGAGGTTCACGGGGTCTCCCCAAACGTCATAGCTGAACTTGCGGGTGCCGATTACGCCGGCAAGAACCGGCCCAGCCGCCATGCCAATACGTATCTGCAACGCGAGCCCCGTCTCCTTGCGCACGCGCTCCACAGTCGCCAGCATATCGAGCGCCATGCGGGCCAGCCGCTCGGCGTGGTCGTGCACGGGCTCCGGCAGTCCGGCCACGGCCATATAGGCATCGCCGATCGTCTTGATCTTCTCGACCCCGTAGGCCGCCGCCAGCCGATCGAACTCACACACGATGTCATTGAGAAGGTCGACGACCTTGGGGGCGCCGAGGCTCCGCGCCAGGGACACGAAACCCGAGATATCCGCAAACAGAACGCTGACCTCGTCGTGGCTGTCTGCGATGGGCTCCCCCGGGCGCGCTTTCAGGCGGTCGGCGACGCTGTCCGGCAGGATATTGCGGAGTAGGGCGTCGGTTTCCGCTTGGGCGCGCTCTACGAGCCGGAAGGCGTACCAGACCGAAGCCGCGATGAGCCCGACCGTCGAAATCGCGGCCTGTGTATAGAGCGAGTCGAGCACCTGCTGGTCCGCCTTGATCAGCGCCGCCTCAGGCGGGAACTTGAACCACGCGACCAGGTGGAGAACGAGGCCCAGCGCGACGACGGTCGTGACCAGCTTCAGGCGCTCCAGCCCGAAGACCACGAATGCCGCTGCACCCGCGATGATGTACTGCAGGTGAATTCCGGCCGAATGTCCCAGATAGGCCGTGAACGCCATAAGGGCGATGTACTCGCTGACGACGACCAGCATTCCGCCCGCGATCTCATTGATCCGATGCATCGCGGGCACCGTCAGCGCCATGACGAGTAGCGTCAGGTTGATGAAGACGAGCGGCTTGTAGGTGTCGAAATCGAGCTGAATTTGCTGGAGGGCGTAGATGGCCGTGGTGACCGCGATCAAATATGCGAACAGGTTCAGGATCATGAGCCGCCGGCGGACGTGCGGAGGGTAGCCGTCGGTGCCCAGCTCCGCCAGCCATTTGATCCTGGCGCCGAGCCGTTCCGCTGTGGGATGGCGGAATAGGCGGGCAAGCAAGCCGCGGAGAGCGGTTGGCCGTGCTCGCCGCACCACTTGGAGACTCCGCTCAGAAGTTATTTCACCTCGCTCAGCTTCAACAAATCTGCTGATGCCCGGCATGTTCGTTGTGGAGTCCGCCGGCGATGGGTCGACCTGCCATGCCGACTTGTCTCCCCCGGCCCTGTTCAATGGAATTCTCCTGCGGGCAATTTGCGCCAGCGCGCATTCAGTCGAGCTCGGCCAGGCGCCTCAACTCTTCGATGTCGCATTCGATGATTGTGTCCTGCCGTCGGATCGCCTCCAGATCCTCGAGCAGCATCAGGGCGGCATTGACCTTCGGCCGGCTGGCGCCGAGGAGGAGTGCCAGCTCGCCTTGCGACATGCCGAGATCGATCTTGGCCCGCCCGGATTTGGTCACGCCGTGCCTCTGGCGCAGCATCCCCAGCAAGAATCGGGCAAGCCTCACCTCGATCCGGTGGAGGGCCACCCCCTCGAGCTGCAGATCCGTTTCCCTGATTCGGGAGCACAGGAAAGCGATGGCCGCCTCTGCAAAAGCCGGCGAGGTCTGGACGAGCCGCTTCAGAGCCGTATGCGAGAGCGTCATCGCCTTGACGGCCGTCACGGCCGTGGCATCTGCCGTGCGCACGCCGCCATCCAGCGCAGCGATTTCACCGAACACGTCGCCACGCTCCGCGTGGGTGAACGACAGCTCTCGCCCCTCGCTGGAAAGCACGGACAGCCGGACCCGACCCTCGAGCACCAAGTAAACCTCAGTGCCCGCATCGCCGCGCGCGAAAATCGACTGCCCGGCTCTGAACGACGCCTCCCGCATCTGACGGGCAATGTCCAAACGGCTTGCCTCATCGAGCTTGCTGAACAGCTTCGCGGTTCCAAGCATCTGGGCGATGTTCGCATGTGGCGTCATGGTCGTCCCCTCCGGATGGCGCGCCGCCCTCCGCTCGACTGCTCGCCACAGTACCCGAAATGGGACGAGACTGCGAGCAAACGTCGCAGTTCATTTACGTTACGGTCGCTTGGAGTGCGCGGTTG
>QGVC01000483.1 GCA_003242645.1 Pseudomonadota bacterium | reverse complement strand
AAAACGGCATTCGGTATCTATTCCGGTCTCGTGTGCTCGGAGATTTTAAAAAGAGACAGAGTATCAGCTGAACGAGAACGCGACCATCAACGTGAACATCGACAACCTGTTCGACAAGGAATACCGCCAATATCTGGACCTCGAAAACAGCCCCGGCTTCAGCGCCCGCGTCGGCCTGACGATGCGGCTGGGCGTTCAGTGACGGCTGGGAGGATAACAGAAACAAAGGCCGGTCTGGCACGGATTTGCCGGGCCGGCGTTTGGCTTAAGTGACGGCAACATGAGAGGGATCGAGTCATGTACATCGCGATGAACCGCTTCAAGGTCGCGAAAGGCTCTGAAGAGGAGTTTGAGAAGCTTTGGCTGAGCCGCGAGAGCTACCTGCATGAGCTGCCGGGCTTCATCGTCTTTCACCTGCTGAAAGGCCCCGAGCGCGAGGATCACACCCTTTACTCGTCCCATACGGTCTGGCGCTCCTACGCGGATTTCGAGAATTGGACGAAGTCGGAGCAGTTCCGCAGGGCGCATGCCAAGGCGGGCGATGGGAGAATCCGGCCGCTTTATCTCGGCCATCCGGAGTTCGAGGGCTTCCACGTTATTCAGGAAGTGAAGCCCCCAGCAGAAAAGGCCGCTGCGTAATCAGGCAGCCATCGAAGCGGAACAGATTTCAATGTCGAAACAGCAACTGCTGGCCGAAAAGCTCGCCGCGAATCCGGATGGCGTGCTCGAGCGTATCGCCGCCGAATGCGGCGTGAGCACGCTGGACGTGGTGAAAGCTCTCCCCGCGGAGCAGCGCACCCTGGTTCCCGGGAGCCGTTTTCAGGAAATTATGGCGGATCTCGAGAACTGGGGCGAAGTCCTCGTGATCGTCCATACGCCGGACATCGTGCTGGAGTGCGTGGGACGCATCCCTCCGGGGAGCATCGGGCGCGGTTATTACAACATCCACGGTGACAGCCCCATCGGCGGGCATATCCGCTACGAAAACTGCGCCGAAATCGCTTTTGTTTCGCGGCCCTTCAATGGCCGTCCGTCCTGCTCGATCCAGTTCTTCAACGGCCAGGGCGGCGCCATGTTCAAAGTGTTCGTGCGGCGCGATAAAGAGCGCAACCTGCTGCCGGATCAGGTCGAGCGGTTCGAAAATTTGCGCCGCCGCTACGCCGCAGCGGCGCTTGCGTAGGCATCCTCCCGATCTTGAAAAAGGGGCCACGACGATCGTGGCCCCTTTCGCTTCTCAGCGCTCGCGTCTTTTCGCTTTCACTTGAAAAGGTCGAGCTTGCCGAAGTGTTCAGCCAGCAGGTAATAAACCGTCACCCTGTTCTTGTTGCGGGCACCCTTCATTTTCTCGCCCACCGCCGCGATGGCTTTATCGAGCGTGGCATCGTCCTCCGTGCAGCCCAGCTTCTTTTTCAGGAAATTCTCACGGACCCGCGCCAGCTCTTCCTTGTCGCTGAAGGAGACAAGGGATGAGTCCCTGTTCCGCAGGGCAATGCCGCAATACCGGACTATCCCGGCAATCGCTTTCTCGTCGGGATTAGCTACATAGTTCTTAACGTCTTCAGCCCATTCGTCAGCCATCGTTTTGCCTCCTTGGGGGTGTCGGTGCGGCAAGCCTGCCAATGGCACGAGCAAAATAGCCCGTCACCTGAAGAATAGTGCTCCGCAACTGTGCCGGTGTCAAAGCTGTTATGGCAGGGAGTGATGTTTACCGCTGGGCATGGTTGCATGAAACACCTTCAAGGAATGCTTGTTTACTGCAAAATATCGTGCTCAACATCGAATGCTCGGCGGGGCGGGGTATGCGGAGGGCGCAATGCGCTACGGAGAAGACGATCGCGAGAGCAGGAACGTCGAGGACCGCCGCGGACGGCCCGCGCAGGGTTTTCCATTCCCCGGAGGTGGTCCCCAGATTCGCATTCCTGTCGGGCGCCGTGGCGGCGGGCTGAGCCTCACGACACTAATCATTCTTGGCGCGCTGATGCTGCTGTTCGGCATCAACCCGCTGGACCTGCTACAGGGAGGACCCGGTGGCGGCTTCCCCGATTTCGGGCGCGAGATCCAATTGCCGCGTGGCGGCCCCATCGACCAGTCGCCTGATCGCCAGGGCATCGAACTGCCCGGCCGCGGCGAACGATCCGCAAGCCGAAGCGATGATGAAATCAAGCGCTTCGTCAGCCGAGTTCTAGCTGATACGGAAGACGTGTGGTCGGCGGTCTTCGCCCGCTCCGGCCGGACTTACAACGAGCCCAAGCTCGTTCTCTTCACAGGCGCAGTCGAGACGCATTGTGGGCTCGGTGCAGCCCAGGTCGGGCCGTTCTACTGCCCGCTCGACCGCAAGGTTTACATCGACCTCTCCTTCTTCGATGAGCTTGCGCGCCGTTTCAAAGCGCCCGGTGATTTCGCACAGGCTTACGTATTGGCGCACGAAGTAGGGCACCATGTGCAGACCCTTCTCGGCATCACGGACAAAGTTCAGCAACTGAGGGCCCGCCTGCCTGAAAGCCAGGGAAACCAGGTGCAGGTGCGGATGGAGCTGCAGGCCGACTGCCTGGCCGGCGTGTGGGCCAAGCTGACCGACCAGAACAACAACCGGCTCGAGCCAGGCGACATCGAGGAAGGGCTTAACGCAGCAAGCCGGATCGGAGATGACACGCTCCAGCGGCAAATGACGGGACGTGTTGTCCCCGATGCTTTCACGCACGGCACATCGGCACAACGCGTGCGC
>QGVC01000482.1 GCA_003242645.1 Pseudomonadota bacterium | reverse complement strand
TGGCGATGAAATTGCGAGAGGCTGTGACGTAGAGGATGTCGCTTCCAGGGTCGTATTCAACGCCTTCCGGATCGCGTATCCCCAATGCCTCGACGTCGAAGCTGGTCACGATGTCGTCGCCGCCGGCCGAGGCTACACCGTCGAATTTGCCGTTGGCACCTGGGTCGACGGTGTAGATTCTTTTTCCCGCCCCGTCTGCGATGTACAGGACCCCCCGATTTGTATCATACGTGATCCCTTCAGGGTCCGTGCTGCCATAATCTGACGTCTTGAACGACGTTATCACGTCATCCGACGTTCCATAAATCTTATCCGGACCGGGATCCAGCTCGTAAACGCTTCTTGCGCCCGTGTCATCCGTGAAAAACAAATGCCAATTATTTGGATTATAAGCAACACCTGTCGGCTCATCAGAAAAATGAAAGGCTGTCAGAGAGCCGGCGAATGAGCCATTCAGGTTCATCATGAATAAATTGTCGCCGGTGAACAGGTTAGGCATTTCGTTGACTTCGCCATCCGAGATCATCAACACACCCAAGTGCGCGATATACGCGATCCCAGATGGATCCGGACTGGGTGGCGACCAATCGGAAGCCAGTGTTGTACGGACCAGCGAAACCGAGGTCGGTATTTGGGGTGGCGCTGAATCGACGACGCTCACTGAATAATCCTGCGTCGCGACGCTACCGTCTGTGGAAGTTGCCGTGACGGTGAGCGTAATGGAAGGCTCAAGCTCGGCATCGAGCGCGCCAGTCCCCGAGCGGGTGATGACGCCCGTAGCCGGATCGATGACGAACCGGTCATCATCGATGCTGTAGGTCACACTGTCTCCGGCATCCGGATCGACAGCACGCGCCGTAATGCCAACCGGCGTGCCGGATGCCGCTGTCGCAACAATCCGATTGGCGGCACCGTCCGCATCCGACGGATCGCTGAAGATCACCGGCTCCGGCTCGTCGAGCAGATCGATAGTGAAGCTCTGCTGGGCACCGCTTCCGTCCGAGGAGGTAGCCGTTACCGTGACCGTCACCGACGGCTCGCTTTCAAAGTCAAGCGTGCCAATTTCTGAGCGCGTGATGACGCCGTCAGCGTCGATGACGAAGCGCTCATCGTCGATGCTGTAGGTAACGGTATCACCGGCATCCGGATCGGTCGCCGAGGCGGTGATACCGACCAGCGTGCCCGAAGCAGCCAACTCGCCGATTTGGTTGGCAGCCGAATCGATATCCGGCGGATCGTTGAAAACCACTCGGTCGCTGCCCGGCACCCACTCAATGTGAAGTCGCGGCGCGTTTTTCCCCTCAAAGGCTTCTGCCGTTCTCGTGCCAGTGCCGGAAATGATGAAAACCATGTCATTGAGCGCCGACCAGCCGTCACGATCGACGATCTCCTGTATGATGGGCGCCAAGTCCGCTGTACGCTGGTTGGGTCCGGCCTCGCCCCTTGTGGTCCAATCCGGCGGCGACCAAGCCACCGACGCGTTTGTAAGGGATCGCGAGGAAACATCGAAACGCACGCCAGTGAAAGGCGCCGCATCATCGCTGCTCTCGCCGTGGATCAGCAGTGAAACCGCGCCAGTGGAAGCCTCCTCCGTTTGGAATTGGATGTAGGCGTCGACGATGGTGGCGCCCTGAGGAATGTCAATGTCAGTGAAGCGAATGCCGATAAGCTGGATCTTGCTGCCGTCGGTCGTGAGTTCGAGATCGCTGCTCGTCACCTTGACCGAACCGCTTGGCCCTTCCTCAACATCATCCGCACCGGAGGCGACCTGGGTCTCGAAAATCATGATGTCATTGGGATCGATGGCCATCTTTATCTCCTCGCTTTCGAGTTACTGTCCTCGGAACAGCTCGGGTAGCCTCCGTATCGCGGACCCTTTTTGATGCATCGTTGCTTCTCGCGGTACAGACCCCGACAAGAAATCGGCAGGTGTACCAATATAGAACACCCTAAGACATCTACTTCAGCGGATGCCATTCCAAATTCGGGCTAATGGAAGAGCCAACATAACCCCTTCGAGTTAATTCCTGTATTCGTTCTATCCCATAGTTGTCCTTTGCTCGAGATTGGGATCGCAATTACGCTGTTTTACGACCTATCTGCTGGTCGCCCTGCCCGATATCATTTGTTTCCTTTGCAGTTGAAAGTGATCCAGGTGAAGTAATGACACAGAGGGAAATCGAGCTTCTGTGCACGCTTGGCCCGGCATCCTTGAACGAAAGAGTAATCCGTTGTCTGGAACGTGCTGGCACATCGCTTTTTCGTCTCAACCTTTCGCACACCAAGATTGAAGAGCTCGAGCAAACTATTGCGTTCATCAACAAACTAACGTCTGTTCCCATTTGCCTTGATACTGAAGGCGCACAGGTTCGTACGGGACGGCTGCCCAACGGTACCTTGACCGTGAGGGAGAACCAGTTCTTGACGGTTCACGGTCGCCCGATCGCAGGAGACCCGTCCAGCATCAGCTTCTACCCGCCGAACATCGTTTCCTGCCTGGAGCTCGGCGACTTCATTGCCATTGATTTCAATTCCGTATTCGCTCAGGTGGTCGAAAAGACCCCTGATAGGGCTACGCTGCGGATCTTAACGGGAGGCCGGATAGGTCAGAACAAGGCCGTCACGGTGCAACGGGCCCTGGAGATGCCCGCTTTAACAGAGAAGGATCGGGCCGCGATCGCTATTGGTCGCAGAATGGGGATTCGACATTTTGCGCTGTCGTTCGCTC
>QGVC01000091.1 GCA_003242645.1 Pseudomonadota bacterium | reverse complement strand
CCACGTTCCTGATCGACACGGTCTACAAGGCGGTCGCGCGCAAGCTCAACGGCTTGCGCGAGCATCCCGGAGAGCACGACCGCATCGAGGGGCTGGAGCACCTGGACAAGGTCATCGACATCGACCAGTCGCCCATCGGGCGCACGCCGCGCTCAAACCCGGCCACCTACACAGGTGCCTTCACGCCGATCCGCGAGTGGTTCGCCAACCTGCCCGAGGCCAAGGCGCGCGGCTATCAGCCGGGCCGCTTCTCGTTCAACGTCAAGGGCGGCCGCTGCGAGGCGTGCCAGGGCGACGGCGTCATCAAGATCGAGATGCATTTCCTGCCCGACGTTTACGTCACCTGCGACGTGTGCAAGGGCAAGCGCTACAATCGCGAGACGCTGGAGGTTACCTACCGCGACAAGTCCATCGCCGACGTGCTCGACATGACGGTCGAGGAAGGCGCGGCGTTCTTCCAGGCGGTGCCGGCGATCCGCGACAAGCTCGAGACCTTGGCGCGCGTCGGCCTCGGCTACATCAAGATTGGCCAGCAGGCGACGACGCTCTCGGGCGGCGAGGCGCAACGCGTGAAGCTCGCCAAGGAGCTGTCGCGCCGCGCGACGGGCCGCACGCTCTACATCCTCGACGAGCCGACCACGGGCCTGCACTTCCACGACGTCGCCAAGCTGCTCGAGGTGCTGCATGAGCTGGTGGATGCCGGCAATACGGTGGTGGTGATCGAGCACAACCTGGAGGTCATCAAGACCGCCGACTGGATCATCGACCTCGGCCCCGAAGGCGGCGACGCCGGCGGCCGTGTGGTTGCGGTCGGGACACCGGAGGACGTTGCCGCGAACCCGGAGAGCTACACGGGCCAATATCTCAAGGAGCTGCTGGGACGGCGCGCGAAAACAAGCAGCAGAAATGGAAGGAAAAGGGAGGCGGCGGAATAACTTGCGCTTTTCCCTTTCTGACCCGCGCCGTTTGCCGCTCGACTATTGGTAATTGGGATCACGTCTGATCCTGCACGAAACTGAAACGCGCTTATTGCCTTTCGGCCGGACGGCTTCCGGGCCAGGCGGGGGAACCAATGGACTGTCCGCCTGTTTCTCCAAGGAACATGCGAGGTCCGGGCCCATCCCGCAGGCGTAAATTCTCTCATCACGTTGGGCATCTCGATGGGACCCGGCGAATAGCAGCCGGCTCCGCGCGGGAGGAGTCGGCCTTGCACACTCAAAACAGTGGAGTACGAGCCCAATGGCCAATGGTCCCAATCGATACGGCGAAGAAACAGTCGAACAAGTAAGGCAAAGACTGGAGCGCGAAGCACAAGCTGCGCGGGAGGCCGCCGGCAATATCGCTGAAAACGTCAAGCAACAGGCCCAGGACGTCGCTTCAGGCGTGCAGGCTCAGGCGCAGGAAATTCTTTCGGAGCAAAAAGAAAAGGCCAAATCCAGCATCACGGATCTTTGCTCCGCAATCCGCAGGGCAGCTGATGATCTCGAAAGCCGCGATCAGCCACAAATCGCGAATCTTGCGCGCAGCCTGGCAAGTGGCATCGAGGATTTTTCCCAGGCGCTCGGGCGGCGGAATCTCCAGGACATGGTAGGCGACGTTCAGAAGTTCGTCCGTGAACACCCGACGGCCGTCTTTGGCGGCGCGGTTCTCGCGGGCCTCGCCATCGCGCGATTTGCGAAAAGCTCCAGTCACCATAGCGCTTCCCACCGTGCCTCTGAGCGGATGGGAGCTCATCAGACAGGCCACGGCCATCATCCCGGACAGGAAACGCACTTCGGGCAATACCCTCGCGAGGAGTGGGAGCAGAAGCGCCCCGGTGTCGAGGGCAGCGTAACCAGGTGAGCACAATGGCGGAGGTCCGACACACGGAAATGCACGCAGACCGGCCGGCGAAAGCGGCACTCTCCGTGCCTGAGCTGGTCGCCGATCTGGGGCGCCAGGTCTCGAATCTGGTCGGCAAGGAAGCTGGCCTTCTTCGGGCAGAAATCGACGAGAAATTCGCGAACCTGCAGATGGCTGGCGGGATGCTCGCGGCCGCGGGCATGTGTCTGCTCGCAGCCCTGCTGATCCTGCTCCAGGCGCTCATCGTTGCCTTGACAAATATGGGTCTCGGACCCGGTTGGGCCTCTCTGCTCGTCGGCGTCGTGGTCGGTGTGATCGGGTTGATCCTGCTGATGCGAGGTCGTTCCGCAATGTCTGGCGGCCTCTTGCCAAAACGTGTGCAGCGGCAGGTCCAACGCGATGCCGAAATGTTGAAGGAGCAGGTGAAGTGACCGAGAACCCCACACAAGCAGAGCGAGAGGTTCAGCGGGCTCGCGCAGATCTGAGCGAAACGCTGGAAGCTTTGAAGGGAAAGCTATCGTTCGGCGAGCTGTTCGAGGAAGTCAGCGGACGGTTCATGGCTGGCGATGCCGGTGAGTTCGTCAGGAACCTTGCGCGTCAGGCACGCGAAAATCCAATGCCAGCGGTGCTGGCCGGCGCAAGCCTCCTCTGGATGATGCTCGGCAAACAGCGGGACCATCGACCAGCGCACGAACACCAACCCACCTCCGGGCACCAACCCACCTACGCCATGGGCAACGGGTCGGGCATGCGCACGGCCATGGAATCCGCGCAGGAAACGGGAGAAGGCGTGCTGGAGCGTGCCCGGTCTGCGGTTTCGAGCGCGAGGAGCACAGTACGCTCAGTTGCCGAAACCGTAGGCGAAGTGGCGGAAACGGTGGGCCACACGGTTGGCCAGACGGTCTCATCTGCGAAAGAAGCAGCGCACTCGGCCGGCGGGTCCGCTGCAGGCCTCATGCATACTGTGAAGGAAACAGCGCACAGCGCGGCAGAAGGAGCCCGGCATATGCAGCAGCGCACCACCCGCTCATTTAGCGAAATCATCGAACAACAGCCGCTCGTTCTTGGCGCGATAGGCCTTGCAGTCGGAGCTTTGGTCGGCGCCATGCTGCCGAGGACGCGCATGGAAGACGAGTATCTGGGTGAAGCTCGCGACCAGATCCGGGAAACGATCTCGGAGCAATCGGCTCAACTCTATGAGCGCGGCAGGGTGACCGCCACCGAAGTCTACCGAGCGGCGGCAGAAGAAGCGCGTGCCCAAGGACTGTTGCCTGAAGGCGGCAGCGGCCAGACCCTGGTGGAAAAAGCTGAGGAAGTGATTGCCAAAGCTGGGGAAAAGGCTCGCGAAGTGGCGGAACGGGAGATGGGCGTCGAGGAATCGAAGCACATGGCCTCGCCGCAAACCGGCCCTCAAAATCCAGGAACGATGGGGCCGGGCCAGCCGATCATACCCGAGCGCGGACGATAATTTTCGAATTACTGCGAAAAAAGAAATGGCTGCCCGAAGCGGGTAGCCATTTTGCTTTTGGAGCGGCGAATGTCAGAGCGATTCCAGGTGGCTGAAATTGATGGCATTGGCGTAAGCCATCTTTTCTTCCATCGAGGCGGAGCCATCGACCGTCACGAGGAAGCGGTTGTTGACAACGACGATGATCTGACCGTCCTTCGTCTGCAGGGCGCGCTGCTTCCCGATCTTCGTCATTTTGCCCATGGCCGCTGCGACGGCGGAATTGCTGATCATCGGCATCCAGGTGGCCAACAATGGCGAATCTGCCATGATCTGGATCCGGACGTTGATATCACCCTTTTCGTAAGTCCGCGCGGCTCGAATACCGCCGAATATGACTGACGTCGCGTCTTGCGCTTCTGCATCCTGGGCCGTCCAGCCAGCCAACGGCGCCGGCAACACCGAAGTCAGGCCCTCGGCATTTTTCTGGGCAACCAATTGTGAAGCGTAATCCAGCGCCTGTTTGGCCGCGGAATAATCCTTGTTCCGATAGGCGCTCAGCGCTTCACTGATGGAATCCTCAACTTCGTCCGCAACTGCGGAGCCAGCGAGAGCCAATGTAGCCGCCGTGACAACGGCGATCACCGCTCGCCTCATTCCCAGTCCTCCTCCCGGAATCACTGCAACGGGGCGACGGTAGGAGTCGGCCTTCGTGTTGTCCAACGGACGCCAGTAGAGGATTGTGGAAATGGGGCGTCGACGACCTGCGGCCCTGTCTTTACTGGACGCTGAGACGCGATTTGCCTAAGTCTCAGGTATGCCACAGGATCGCGCGGGCGAGGCGCGGGAGCGGGTCTCGGAAACGTCGGAGCAAACTCCGCGCAAGACCGGCCCCGAGGTCATCGCGTCATATCTCAAGCATCTGCCGAATTCTCCTGGCGTCTATCGCATGATCGACGCCCGAGGGGACGTGATCTATGTCGGCAAGGCGCGGAATCTCAGGGCGCGCGTCTCGAATTACACCCGCCTCGCCGGGCACAGCACCCGCATCCAGCGCATGATCTCGCAGACGGCGGCGATGGAGATCGTCACCGTCGGAACTGAGGCAGAGGCGCTGCTGCTGGAAGCCAATCTCATCAAGCGCTTCCGCCCGCGGTTCAACGTGCTGATGCGGGACGACAAGTCGTTCCCCTACATCCTCATCGCGCGCGATCACCCGGCACCGCAAATCCTAAAGCACCGCGGCGCCCGGACGCGGAAAGGGGAATATTTCGGCCCGTTTGCATCGGCTGGCGCGGTCAACCGCACCATCAACATGCTGCAGCGGGCGTTCTTGCTGCGCTCGTGCTCGGATGCGGTGTTCGAGACGAGGACGCGCCCGTGCCTCCTCTACCAGATCAAGCGGTGCTCCGCGCCCTGCACCGGCGAGATCAGCCTCGAGGACTACAATCGGCTCGTCGATGAAGCGACACGCTTTCTCCGAGGTGAGAGCCAGAGCGTCCGCCGCCATTACCAGAAGCTGATGGAGGAAGCCGCGGAACGGCTCGAATTCGAGCGCGCGGCCGAGCTGCGTAACCGGCTCTGGGCGCTGGCGCACGTGACGGCGGACCAGGCGATCAACCCCGAGGGGGTTGAGGAAGCCGATGTGTTCGCCGCCGCGCAGCAAGCCGGCCAGACCTGTATCCAGGTGTTCTTCATCCGCAGCGGCCAGAATTGGGGCAATCGCGCCTACTTCCCCAAGGCGGACCGGTCGCTCAGCACCGCTGAAGTGCTCGAGAGCTTCATCGCGCAGTTTTACGACGACAAGCCGGTTCCGAAGCTTCTGCTCCTGTCGGAGCCGCTGCCCTCTCACGACCTCCTCGAGGAGGCCCTGTCGAGCAAATCTGAGCGGCGGGTCGAAATCCGCGTTCCCCAGCGCGGAAGCAAGCTGGGCGTGGTAGAGCATGCGCTGCGCAACGCGCGGGAAGCGTTGGCGCGCCAGCTGGCCGAGAGCTCGTCGCAGCGCATTCTCCTTGAAGGTTTGGCAGAGCGGTTTGGCCTGCCACGACCGCCACGGCGCATCGAGGTTTTCGATAACAGCCACATCATGGGCACGAACGCCGTAGGCGCGATGATCGTGGCCGGGCCGGAAGGGTTCGTGAAAAGCCAGTATCGGAAGTTCAACATCAAGTCGACGGACCTCACGCCGGGCGACGATTACGCCATGATGCGTGAGGTTCTGACGCGCCGGTTCCGCCGGTTGGTTGAGAAAAAGAACGGCGGCAAGAACGGCGCGAAGCCTGAACCCGGGACGAACGTGGAGCCGCACGTTGCTGCCGAGCAGCTTGGGGCGACCGAAGAACTCTCCAGCCGCATCATCCCGCCTGAGCCGCCACCGCTCGATGAGCGTGGGTCCTCGGGCATCCCGTTCGGTGTTCTGCGTGCCGAAGCCGTATCTGAGCCCGGTATCGAGGATGAGGCGACCGACCTTCCGGATGACGACTACTCACCGGCCCTGTTCGACGAGGCCACGGAGGATGAGGAGCTGCGCCGGGAGCAGGAGGAAGAGGAGTTTCCTGATCGTCCGGACTTGGTGCTCATCGACGGCGGCGCGGGCCAGCTTGCCGTCGCCTGCCAAGTGTTGTCCGAGTTGGGGATCACCGGTATTCCCGTAGTCGGCGTGGCCAAGGGCCCCGATCGCGATGCTGGCCGCGAGCACTTCTACATCCCCGGGCGCGACAAGCCCTTCATGCTGGAGCCGCGCGATCCGGTGCTCTACTTCGTCCAGCGTCTGAGGGACGAAGCCCATCGCTTTGCCATCGGCACCCATCGGGCAAAGCGCACGAAAGCCATTTCGGCCAACCCGCTAGACGAAATTCCTGGCATCGGACCAGCGCGCAAACGCGCTCTGCTGCAACATTTCGGTTCAGCCAAGGCCGTCTCGCGGGCCGGCGTCGCAGACCTCAAGGAAGTGCCTGGCATCTCGGAACAGATGGCGCAAACCATCTACGACTTCTTCCACGAGCGCAGGAGCTAACTCCATCGCTTCTAGAAGTGCTGAGTTTCATCGTCGCGCCGCAGCCCGAACGATCCCGCAGCCCACGATTCTTTGTTGAAACCGCGGTCCGTTTTATTGCAGGGTGACCGCGCCCGCCCGTTCGCTGCCTCCGCAAAGCCTTCGAGCACCGCCAGCAGCAGTTGATCGCGCGTGGGGGGAGGATGACCAGGGATTTGAGGGGTCGAGACGACGAATGGCTGAACTGATCATTCCGCGCTCTACCGAAATCATGGCTGCCGTCATTTTCGCGCTGGCGGTGATACACACGTTCTCGACGGCCTATTTCGAGCATCTGGCCCGGATACAGCCTGCTCACGCAGGCCTGTGGCATCTGCTCGGCGAAGTGGAAGCAGTCTTCGGCTTTTGGGCCATGGTGCTCCTGGTGTTCATGGCATTCCAGCTTGGCTCGAACACCTCGATGCACTACCTCGAAAGCCGCAACTTCACTGAGCCGGCTTTCGTCTTCGTTATCATGGTCATCGCCGCAAGCCGGCCGATCATCGACTTTGCCGGCGCGCTGCTGGTGGGCATCTCGCGCGTTCTGCCCCTGCCCGCGCCGACAGCCTACTACCTGACGGTGCTCTCGCTTGGGCCTCTGCTCGGCTCCTTTATTACCGAGCCGGCGGCCATGACGCTTTCCGCGCTTCTCCTGCGGGAGCGGTTCGTCAACAAGAACGCACCGAACGCCTTCAAGTACGCCACGCTGGGCGTGCTCTTCGTGAACGTTTCCATTGGCGGCGTGCTCACGCCCTTCGCGGCGCCTCCCGTCCTAATGGTGGCCGGCACGTGGGGCTGGGACATGGCGTTCATGCTGACGCACTTCGGCTGGAAGGCGGCAATCGCGGTTTTCATCAACGCTGCTGTGGTAACGTTCCTGTTCCGAGACTACCTCAAGGGCGTGAAAACCATGTCGGACGCACTCGCGCGTCTCGACGTGCCAGCCTGGGTCGTCGCGGTGCATCTGGTCTTTCTGACTGGCGTGGTCGTGTTCAACCATCACCCGATCGTCTTCGCCGCCTTCTTTCTTTTCTTCATGGGTTTCACCGAGGCCTACCACAAGTACCAGTCGCGTCTCCTTATCCGCGAAGGGCTTATGGTGGCCTTCTTCCTCGCCGGCCTGGTGGTGCTCGGCGGCCTGCAGAAGTGGTGGCTTCAGCCGACGCTGGAGGGCATGTCACCTGCCGTACTCTATTGGGGTGCGACAATCCTGACCGCCATAACGGATAACGCCGCACTGACCTATCTTGGCTCGCTGGTGGATGGCGTCACCGACGAGTTCAAGTACGCGCTTGTCGCCGGTGCTGTGACCGGAGGCGGCCTCACGGTCATCGCGAACGCACCGAACCCGGCGGGCTTCGCGATCCTCAAGGGCAGCTTCGATGACGGTGCCATCAATCCGCTCGGGTTGCTCACGGCGGCCTTAGGTCCGACGCTGGTGGCGGCCGCAGCCTTCCTCCTGCTTCCGGGCTAGTCCGCGGGCTGCAGCAAAACGCAAAGCCCGTGCAGTAGACTGCACGGGCTAACCAGAAAAGCGTCAGGACGGACGTCGAGCTACTTATACTCGACGTTCACGATCTCGTAGGACCGCGTGCCCTTCGGCGTCGTCACCTCGACCGAATCGCCCTTCGTACGGCCGATCAACGCGCGCGCAATCGGCGAGCCGATTGAAATCTTGCCCTCACGCACGTTGGCCTCGAACTCACCGACGATCTGATACTTGACTTCTTCCTCGGTGTCCTCGTCCATGAGCGTGACCGTCGCGCCAAACTTCACCGTATCGCCCGAGAGCTTGCTCGGATCGATGACCTCGGCGCGAGAAAGCTTGTCCTCCAGCTCCGCGACCTTCGCCTCGTTCAGGCCCTGGGCCTCCTTGGCCGCGTGATACTCGGCGTTCTCGCTCAGGTCGCCGTGGGCGCGAGCTTCCGCGATGGCCTGTATGATGCGCGGCCGCTCCACCGATTTCAGGCGATGCAACTCCGCTTCGAGTTGCTTGTAACCTTGGATGGTCATTGGCACGCGTTCGGTCGCCATAATCAGAGTCTCCTCACCGGCACGGCAAGCGCCGGAGCTTCACCTGTCGATTTTCACTCACACCGGGAAAATCGGCCTGCCCCCTAACGTGAAAAAAGCTATTGAGGGAAGTCCGCTATTTCAAGCCGTACTTCCCGCATAGCTTTGCAGGGGCGCGACCTTCAACGTATCAGACTTTAAGGCCCTGATAGCCCTCGTAACAGCGATCGCACCGGCCAAAGTTGTATAATACGGAATATGATTCAGCAAGGCTGTCCGGCGGATATCCTTGGAATCCGCCAGGGCCCTTGCCCCTTCCGTCGTGTTGATGACGAGGTGGATCTCGCCATTTTTCATGGCATCCACCACATGCGGCCGGCCCTCGAGCACCTTGTTGACCTGATCGCACGGGATGCCGTGCTGCTCCAGGTGCCGTTTGGTGCCCCGCGTCGCCACAATGCGGAAGCCCATCTCGACGAGATCGCGCGCCGGCGCGACCACCCGATCCTTGTCTGAATCCTTCACCGAAATGAACACCGTTCCCGACATGGGCAGTGCGTGACCTGCCGCGATCTGGCTCTTGCCAAACGCCAGCGCGAAATCGCGATCGAGGCCCATTACCTCGCCGGTCGAGCGCATCTCCGGCCCCAGGATGGGATCGACGCCCACGAAGCGCGCGAACGGGAAGACCGCCTCCTTGACGCCAATGTGGTTGAGCTTCGGCGGTTTCAGGTTGAACGAAGCCAGCGGCCGGCCCGCCATCACCTGCGCCGCGATGCTCGCGATCGGCAGGCCGATGACCTTGGCCACGAACGGCACCGTGCGGCTCGCGCGCGGATTGACTTCGAGGATGTAGACCTCACCGTTCTTGATAGCGAACTGGACGTTCATCAGCCCGACCACGCCGAGCGCCAGGGCCAGCTCCCGCGTCTGCCGCTCCAGTTCGGCGACGATCTCGGGCGGAAGCGAGTGCGGCGGCAGCGAGCAGGCGGAGTCACCCGAGTGAATGCCGGCCTCCTCGATGTGCTCCATGACACCGGCAATGAACGTATCCCTGCCGTCTGCGATGCAGTCGACGTCCACCTCGATGGCATCGGACAGATAGCGGTCGATGAGCAGCGGCCGGCGCTCGGACACGACAAGCTCCGATGGCCGATTGAGCGTTGCTGACAAGCGGGCGACGTACCGGTCCAGCTCCGCCGAGTCGTGGACGATCTCCATGGCGCGGCCGCCGAGCACGTAGGACGGCCGGATCATGACCGGGTAGCCAACGCTTTCGGCCACGGAGCGGGCTTCTTCCGGCGAGCGCGCGATTCCGCTTTCCGCCTGCTTCAAACCGAGCTTGTCGATTAGGGCCTTGAAGCGGTCCCTGTCCTCTGCAAGGTCGATGGCATCGGGCGAGGTGCCGAGGATCGGAACGCCCGCTTCCTCCAAGGCGCCCGCGAGCTTCAAAGGCGTTTGCCCGCCGAACTGGACGATGACGCCTTCCAGCTTACCCTTCGCCTGCTCCACGCGGATGATCTCGAGCACGTCCTCGGCGGTCAGCGGCTCGAAGTAGAGGCGATCAGAAGTGTCGTAGTCGGTCGAAACCGTCTCCGGGTTGCAGTTGACCATGATGGTCTCGAACCCGGCCTTTGTGAGCGCGAAGCAGGCGTGGCAGCAGCAATAGTCGAACTCGATGCCCTGCCCGATCCGGTTCGGCCCGCCACCAAGGATGATGACCTTCCTGCGATCTGAAGGTTCGGCCTCGCACTCCGGCGCGCCTTCGAAGCCGCGCTCATAGGTCGAGTACATGTAGGCCGTGGGCGAGGCAAACTCCGCGGCGCAGGTATCAATGCGCTTGTAGACCGGCTCCACGCCCAGCGCCTTCCGGCGCTGCCGCACCTCCGCCTCGGTAAGCCCGGCGAGCTTCGCAAGCCGGGCGTCGGAGAAGCCCATGGCCTTGAGGGCGCGGAACTGCTCAGCCGTTGGCGGAAGCCCGTGCGCGATAACCCGGGCCTCCATGTCCACGATTTCCTGGATGCGCTCGATGAACCACGGGTCGATCTTGCAGGCGGCGTGCACCATCTCATGATCGAAGCCGAGGCGCAGCGCCTGCGCGACCTTGAGGATCCGGTCGGGAGATGGCGTTCCCAGCGCAGCCCGGATCACGTTCTTGTCGTCGCCCTGCCCAAGTCCCTCGAACGTCACGTCGTCGAGGCCCGTCAGGCCGGTTTCAAGCGAACGCAGCGCCTTCTGCAGGCTTTCGGCGAACGTGCGCCCGATGGCCATGACCTCGCCCACCGACTTCATGGACGTGGTCAGCGTGGGGTCGGCGCCAGGGAACTTCTCGAAGGCAAAGCGCGGGATTTTGGTGACGACGTAGTCGATCGTCGGCTCGAACGAAGCGGGCGTGGCGCCGCCCGTGATGTCATTCTCGAGCTCGTCGAGCGTGTATCCCACCGCCAGCTTCGCCGCGACCTTGGCAATGGGGAATCCCGTGGCCTTGGACGCCAGCGCGGATGACCGCGACACGCGCGGGTTCACCTCATAACAACGAACCCCAGCCCGCCCGATTGTG
>QGVC01000481.1 GCA_003242645.1 Pseudomonadota bacterium | reverse complement strand
TGCGTGATCCATGCAGCGGTGCAGAGCGAGTCATTTTCTATTGTCGGGGCGACTACGGGAGGGGGCTGATGTCAGGCGCCATGTTGGATGCTGCCATCGACGACGCGATGGGGAAGGGAGGCGAGCAATGACTGACCGCTACGAACGCATCCGTGCCGCGCTGGAAGCGGAGCGGGAGGATTCGTCTATCGAGCGCCGAGCGCTGCTGTGGCTCGCGGGCGGGGACAGCGGAGCATCAAGCGAAGCGATCTGTCACCACATGCTCGGCATGGAGTCGGACGGCAGCTTTCCATGGGACCCATCCGATCTTGGGCGCTGCCTGCGACTCTTGGAGCTGTTCCCGGAGTGGAAGCCTCGGATCCGGGAGATGGCCCGCTATTCGCCGCATTGGGCGGCGCTGGTGGCGCGATGGGACGAACTTGCCGAGATGATGGCCGACGAGGTTGGCATCGACTGGTCGAAGGGCAGGCGCGCGCCGCGAACCTATGCCGCCATGAAGGCCGCCATCGACCAGGCGCGCGGGAAGGGGGTGCAGTCGTGAAAGCGATGACTGACCGCCAAAGCACGCACGGCCCCGGCTGCTGGGGCTGGGGGCCGAAGCACTACGAGTGCGCGCTGAGGGAGATCGAGCGGCTGGCGGCGCAGTTGACCGCCGCGCAACAGCAGCCTGCCGGGGATGGGTGCCACTGTGCGACCTGCACCTGCAATCCGAACATGACGCCGGCGGTGCGCTTCGACCTGTCGCCCGCGCAGCAGGAGGGGGCAATCCGAGAACACCTGATCCGGCTGGGCTGGACCCCGCCTGCCAAGGATGCGGAGGCCGAAGCGAGCGACGCACACGCTGAGAACAAGCGGCTGCGCGAGGCGCTTGTCAGAATCCTCGAAAATGAGGCGTCTGACTGGACGAGGTGGTAGAGAGCATCATCAGCGACGCAAAAAAGGAGGCTGGCCATGAGCAATGACCGCTACCAGGAAATCCGCGACGCGCTGGCGAAGGCGGAGGGACGCTAGATGTGCCTCGCCTCAATGACACCGCCGCGCACCATCGCCGAACATACTGGAGACGCTAACGATGGCTATCCCAGAACGCATCCTCGAGCAGATCCGCCTAGACCCACGCAATACCGGCCGTACGTGGATCGAAGACGTAGAGATCCGTGTCCCCGGCTGCAAGCCGATGTACTTCAGCTTCGACGTTACTCGCGAGCTTGACCTAGACGGCAACGTGCGAATCACGGCGATTCACAACTACGCAGATTTGCAGGACCAGATCTGGGATTTCCTTGAACAAGTGTTGGAGTCAGACCGATGAGCGACGACCGCATTCAAGAGATCCCGCTGCCATGAGCATCACCATCGAAATCGATTGGGCGAGAGAAAGACAATGAACAAGCAACGCGGATTCATTGATTTGCGCGGTGCCTTCTACGCGATGTTCATCCTCGGTTTCTTGGCGGCGTTTGCTCTGTTCTTTGTGCTGCCGTGGGTTTGGCGATTACTCAAGCCGTGGCTCCATCAGGTCACCGGCTGAGCAACAGTGGAGAAATCACCATGTCACTCACTACCCCCGACCTTCTCGAATGCGCCGACGCCGAGCACTTCGTGCGCCTGTGCCGCGAAGAGCTGAAGCGCTACCCGCGCAGCCCCGTGGTCGTCACGAGCCAGACGGCGAAGGACATCGACATCTCGGGAATCATGCGATTGACGCCCGACGAGATCGACGCGCTGTTAGAGGCGGAAGTTGGGAGAGTCGCGTAATGGCTATCTCACACGACGAGATGATCCTGATGCACGCGCTAAACGCCCTCGACGTGAAAGACGATCCCGCGAGAGTCGCCACGCCCGACGAGTACCTGAACGCGAAGGACGATGATCGCCGCCGATGGTCCGACTTGTCGGAGAAGGAGCAGCGCCGAACGGTTCAACACTACCTGAAGTGTCACGTGCTCAACGGCCAGGACTGGCTAAGCGATCTTTCGACGGATATCGACATGGACAGGCTGCTGCAGAACTTCGCGAACGGTGACGACGCGGAAAACGGGCGACTGATTCGCGACCTGTTCATGAAGATCGGCAACCACATCGAGGAAGACAGGAGCTACGTGCTGTGAAAACACCACGAATCATTCGCTTCCCGACGTCGGCCGTCCTTGTGGAAGCTCAACCTCGCACATTGCGCGAGCGAATCAGCGAAGCAGTGCGCGCACTCTTCCGCCCACGCAAGCCGAAGGTAGGTAAGGCGCCCGTGCTCCGAATCAACAACCCCGCTCAGTGGAAGCTCGAGCGGGCCAGACGAAAGGCTAGGGGAAATCTATGAGCGCAGATATCATCCGGCATCCGGGCGTTGTGGATCTGAGAAACGCACGCAACCGTGCGTGCTGGCTGGAGCGGTACTACAGCGGTGTTCACTACGCCGACCTGCGTACGCCGGAACTGTACCGACGAGGCGAGTGGATTGCGCTACAAGCGGCGTGGCTGCGGCGGGGGTATCGGCTCTTGTCTCGGCCCGAGCCTACCGAGCGGCCCAGGGCGAGCAGAGCAAAACTGTTCTTTGATCGAGAGAGCGAAGCACGATGAATGCCGTAGTGGAACGCGAGCCGGAGTCGCGCGCCGTCGCTGTGACGCCAATGCAGATGTTGCAAGTCGCTGTCGAGCGCGGGGCCGACATGGCACAGCTCGAAAAGCTGATGGAACTGCAGGAGCGATGGGAGAAGAACCAAGCGCGGAAGGCGTTCG
>QGVC01000480.1 GCA_003242645.1 Pseudomonadota bacterium | reverse complement strand
GCGCACAACCGCGTTGCTCGACCACTCCGTCAGCCAAACCTTGTCGTCGGGATCGACCCAGACGGAGTAGGTGCGTGGATTCTCTCCCGGCAGCTTCCACTGTCGCCAGCTGTCCGAAGCGGGATCGTAGACGCTGACATTGCCGGTGTTCCATTCGCTGATCCAAAGCCGGCCCTGCGAATCCGACCACACGCGGCGGGCGCCCTGGTTGGGCGTCGGCGGCTCGTAGACCGTGGCCTCGCCGGTTTCCAGATCGACGTTTGCGAGATAGCTGCCGGCCAGCGACACGAACCAGATTTCGCCGCTCGGGGTCGCGGTGATGCCGTAGGGTCCCCTCCCGCGCGGCGCATCCCAGACCTTCATCTCACCTGTGTTGGGATCAAGCCGGCCATAGATGCCATTCTGGCCCGTGAACCAGATGCGACCCTTGCCGTCGAAAGCAGCCGTATTCAGGTTCGTGTAGGGCATCCGCTCCGGCGGCAGAGGCCAGACCTTCACTGCGTGGGTCTCAGGGTCGACGCGGACGATGGCGTTCTGACCGCCGTCCGTGAACCATGCTCCGCCATCAGGACCGATGATCACGCCATGGGGCGCTGAGTTCTCGCCAAGGGGGATGCGTTCGATCTTGCCGGTTGCTGGATCGAGCTTTCCCGCCACTCCGGCCCTCTGTCCCGAGTACCAGACCGTTCCGTCCGCAGCGACGGCGACGTCGTGGGGCCGGTCACCCTGGGGCACCTCGAAATACTGGTCCGAATACTCCGCCCACGCAGGAGCATGGAAGAAGATCACGGCTGCGAGCGCTGCCAGAAGACGACGCATGACAAGGCTCCTCCGTTGGGCCTGTTCTCGGCTGGTCGGACCCTAAACCAACACGGCCATTCCCGTAACGGTTGTCCGGCTCACATTTCGGAGAGCAGCGTCGGACCTAATTGCCAGCGAGGGCCTTCAAGCGGTCCAGGGCCTCCTGAGCCAGCGTTCGCGTCAGGTCGCCCGCTGGCATCTCACGGCCGAGCGAGGCTGATTGACCCGACCAGAGGGAGGTGAAGTCCGCCGAGCCCTTTGCTTCTGCTGCCGCCCGAATTGGCGCCAACGCACCGGCGGCGAGGGGAAAGGCCGGAGCATCGGGCGACAGGGGGCCAAGCTCGCGGACGATCCTGTTGATCACGCCACGTGCCGGTCGGCCGGTGAAGACGTTCGTCAGCACCGTATCGTCATCCCGGGCCGACCTCAGCGCGTTCCGATGCAGCTCCGACACTTTGGCCTCGGGACAGAATAGATAAGCGGTGCCGATCTGCACGCCCGAGGCGCCGAGCGCAAAAGCTGCCGCGATGCCACGTCCATCCGCGATGCCCCCGGCTGCGATCACTGGCACATCCACAGCGTCGACGATTTGCGGCACGAGAGCGAAGGTGCCTGCCTGCGAGGCGATGTTGTCGGTGAGAAACATGCCGCGATGGCCACCGGCCTCAGCTCCTTGCGCAATGATCGCATCGCAACCACGGTCTGCGAGCCATTTGGCTTCCTGGGCCGTCGTTGCTGAGGAAATGACTTTCGCGCCCGTAGCCTTCACCCGCTGCAGAAGGCCTTCTTCCGGCAGCCCGAAATGAAAGCTGACGACCTCGGGCTTGAACTCCTCGACGATCTGGCAGGTCGTCTCGTCGAAGGGCATGCGATTCGTATTCGGCACCTCGGCATTGGGATCGAGGCCGAGCTCCGAGTAGTAACTCGCAAGGCGTGCCCTCCACTTTGCCTCCCGGTCCGGATCGGGGAGGGGCGGCTTATGCGTGAAAAAGTTTAGGTTGATTGGTTTGTTCGTCCTTTGCCGGATGATGCTCAACGCGGTGCGAATTTGCTCGGGCGTGGCGAGCGCGCAGGCAAACGAGCCGAGACCTCCTGCTTCCGAAACGGCAACGCAAAGCTCTGGTGTGCTGGGTCCAGCCATGGGGGCCAGAAGGATGGGGTGCTCGATGCCGAACAGCTTGATTAGCCTACGATCTGGCCACATGGCGTAGCTCCGCTGGCTGTTGAACCTCAACTGGCGCCGGCCGCGGCGAGCGCCTTCCTAAGAGCTTTCATTTCCTCGAACTTCTTCGTCACGTCCCGCATGATCGCTCCGATGCCGACAAGCCGGCCATCTGAATTTCGAAACGGCACTATGGAGAACTCGACGGAGATGCGGGTCCCATCCTTTCGCAACGCGGGCACGCCGAGAAGATCGCCCGCGCCGTAGCGGGTTTTCCCGGTCCGCATGGTCTGTTCGTACCCCTCCCAATGGCGGGCGCGCAGATTCTCCGGGATGATGATGTCGAGGGATTGTCCGATTGCTTCTTCTGCGGTGAAGCCGAAAATCCGCTCACATCCAGCGTTCCACATGCGGATCACGCCTTTATCGTCGGCCACGAGAACACCGTCTGGCATCTCCGAAAGAAAGACGTTGGCAAAATCGGGAATGCCCAGCATCGGTGTTCCTCCCCGCGATTACCGCTCGTAAATCGCCCTTTCCGTCACGATGACATCCATTGGAATGTCGTGGGGTTGGGGGACGTAGCCCTCCACTCGGCTGAACTCGAAGCCAATGCCGATGGCGAAGGGCCGCTTCTTTGCCGCTGCAAGCGTCCGGTCGAAATATCCGCCGCCGTAACCTAGCCGGTAATGATCACAGAAGCCGACGAGCGGCGCGATGATAACGTCGGGCTGGACAACTTCGCGATGTTTGGGGACGGGTATGTTCCAGAAGCC
>QGVC01000479.1 GCA_003242645.1 Pseudomonadota bacterium | reverse complement strand
TTAGGTCTTTGTCTGGTTGGTTGGGGGGTTCTTTACCCGGGGCATGAAAAGAGTCGATTGGGAGGTACTGAGGCTGCAATCGGCGAGGCTGCGTATGCGAAGGCAACGCCGGCGGTGAGAAAGCTGTTTGGCGCGAACCGCATGGTGGCGAATCTTGATTTCGACTCTGCCGTCGAAGCTTTGGCCGCCGAAGGTGACGAGGCCGCCAAAGCGGTTCGTGAGGAAGCGCTCAAGAGCGTATCGCTTACGACTTACGTTGCGCCACGACCGGAGCTTCGCCCGCACTCCCAGTAAGCCGGATGAGCTCATTGAATCTCCTCGTCTCTGTCGCCTCGGAGTTTCCCGTATCGCATCTGGACCGCGTAGCTGATCGAGTCACATTTCAGCTCGCAATTGCCATGGCCTCGGGCGAAGTTGTGCCGTTCAAAATCGCGGCAAGCCCAGGACCTGCGCAGCACGTGATCGCAAGGGAGATCGAACCGAAACGGTTGCCGGCGTTCTGCCCGGAGCGTCACATCAATTCGGATGGCTCGTTTTGTATTAATTGGATTCAGGGTGATCCGCGACCTGTGGTGGATACGGAATCCGCCCGTGCGTGGTGGGCCTCGCTTGAGGACTATCTACGGCTCCAGGTCGCGGCTTCGAAGCTGCGTAGGTGGCCCGGCCCTGCATGGGCGCACGGCCACGCGGCAGAGTACCAGCGTAGCGCGGAGGCTCACGCACGAACTCTGGGCGAACCCCTTCTCTCCCAGGTAACGCACGGCTCATTGACCACCCGCCTCGATTACAGGCGGGGCCATAATCGTATCGAGTTGCGGGCCAACGGAGAGGTGTTGAATCGCATCAACCTGCCTTTCCGTAAGTTGACGAACTTGCAGATGCCATGTCCGTGCCCGGAGGGAACAA
Organism: Pseudomonadota bacterium; assembly: GCA_003242645.1. The sequence goes on along the minus strand of QGVC01000479.1, from coordinate 1,836 downwards.
AGACGAAGAGACCTATTGGCCAGTGCGGGCAGCATGCAGAAGTGTTAGCTGCACTGATCGAGTCGCTACACCGGCGGAAGAAGGCGGAAGACAAGTACATTGCCGATTTGCGCAAGAAGCACATCCGCTGTTGCGGCACTCTTGATCGCTGCCCACTAAAGTAGTGTGATCACTGCTCAGTCGTTGCCACTGTGCCTTCCTACGTCCTTCGGCGCTTATCCCAACTGGCAGTCGCTCGAGAAGGCGAGTAGAGCATGCTATGAGTAACGGAAAGCTCGACCACGCGCGGTGGATTCTCGAAAGAAATCTTCACTGGATCACAGCCGTAGAGACCAAGACCGCTGTTATCGTATCGATAGATACCGCCATGCTCGGGGCCCTTGCGGTAGCGCTTGGTGACGTCGCACCCTCAGAGCGCACAATCTGTCTCATCGTTATTAGTATTCTCGCCGCTCTTCCTTTGGCCCTTTCCGTGATCTTTGGCGCGTTAGCGGTTTGGCCCCAAACCGGCGGACCGGAAAGCTCTTTCATCTTCTTTGGCAGAATCAAAGAGAAATCAGCAAGCGACTATCGCGATCTGTTTCGACGAGTTACGGAGGATGACCTCCTCAATGACTGCCTCGATCAGATTCATCGAAATGCGGAGATCGCTTCCTTGAAGTATGGTCGTATAGCCATCAGTCTGAAGCTGGCGTTCCTATCGCTTCTGTTTTGGGTTCCCGCAATCGTAATGCTGGTTGCGGCGCGGAGCTAAGGGCCTAGACACCCGTGAACTCCAAACGCCGTATCGCGATTCTCCTTTTCGCCGGAGCGTGCTGCTGCGTCGCGTCTGATCCACCCGCCCCCGGCCTAAAGCAAGAGCGCCGAACAAGTACTTTCGCGTGAGAATCTCTCGTCAGGTCATTGACACGGTCTTGCTTCTGTTCGCGGGATATGTTTTCGTTCGGTGCTCCACCCGTGCAGATTAACCTGCCGCTGCCAACGGTCTCTTCGTGGCTATTCCCGAGCCCCAGAGTGTCGGGCAATGCACCACTTGTACACGCTGGCCGAATCTACCCCGGCAGCACCTGGAGCTGATTGCGCACCTGTGGAAGCTGCTCCAGCCTGACCACTATCACTATGGAACCGCAGAGATTCCCGATCTCGGCGTCCCTCTGACATAGAAGGAAGCCTCGTATACCCGACACCAGTCCCGGCGCTTCTTTTCGTTGTTGCCTAATGCACTCGCGTACACAGCCGGGACGGCTATCTCAGCTTGGAGAGGTCGGATAACGCTCTTGTGCCCCGCGACTCGCGTTCACCAGTTCCTCCTCTCGACCCAACAATCAGGTCACGACTTTGCCCTCGCCGCGCAGCCGGCGAGCCAGGCTTAGGCCTGCTTCAAGTTCTGTTGCTGCGTAAGGAGCGTGGTATTAGACGTGACAACCCAGGAAAGACTCTATTGTTCAGACGATCGGAATGGAAAGACTCTTTGTCTCCTGTAGCGGTTTGCTCGGTGCTTCACTGGTGTGCCACGCCCGCATGAACCGGAAGGGCTCGAGGCCATGCCTTCTGGCGCCATACCAAGCCGGGGTGAACGTCCGGCATATGTTGAGCTAAGAGGCTGGTCGGGCGGTTTGAGCCCGATTTATCCCGGATCCGGAGCGACTATTTGTCTTTTCGGCTTCGGGAACGACTATTTGTCGAAGGAACGACTTTAATGAAGTTAGCCATAGCGTCCGCTACTCGACGGTGACGCTCTTCGCGAGGTTTCTCGGCTGGTCTACGTCGGTTCCTTTGAGCACAGCGACGTGATACGCGAGGAGCTGCAGCGGAATGGTATAGACCACCGGCGCC
>QGVC01000478.1 GCA_003242645.1 Pseudomonadota bacterium | reverse complement strand
ACCCATAGGTTTTACACCCTTTTTATTGGTGGGGACGGCCAGGTGTTAACGCAGCATGGCGTGAAGGGGGACTTGAGGATCAGGTTCTGACCGCTGGTGGGATCGCAAGCGAGAACGATCATGCTCATGGAGCCCCAGCGCGACACGAGGGGCTCGGCTTCTCGCTGGGCCCGCCGCTCACGACGCAACTGTTATCCAGCAGCGCTTCTTGAACGCCCCGTTTGCGCCCCAATACAGGGCGGCGACGGGTTTACGAGCTTCGCCAAGTACAACGTGGTGATTTCGCCTTTGTGAGATCACACCCTCACCCCAACAGCAATAATGGTTGAACGCCCTGAGATGCTAGTAATAGTCTGTGTTGTCTCGTAGTTTGATTGTTTTCGGCGCGCTTTCCCGCGCCATCTTGAGCAGAGCCGAATGAGTTTCCGTATGAACTAAATTGTTCTCACGTTTATGACGCCGACTCATACCCCCTCGGTCAATCTATGAAACGTTTCGTTCTCATCAACTTTTCGCCGGCACCAGTCCGTTTCGCTGGCGTTGGGTAAAACCGACGCTTCCGCACTATCTCACGTTAAGTGACGTTTTCCTAGGTGCAAGAAGAGAAAAGATGGCCATTTCCTAGGTTCAAAAAGAGAAAAAGCGGTCGAACAATCTCGCCACACCCGCAAGTCATTCTTTATGCCGACTTCAACGCAGTCATTTTTTGCACCTGTTCTGTTACGTAATGTACATTCTGTTTGCCGATCCCTCTTCGGCTGCGGAAGCCTCTATGGCTTCCTTGCCTAGGCTCTCATTCTTCTTGTGCGGTTAAGGCATTGCACATTTCGACAACATATGCCGCTAAGCCTTCTTCATCCCGATGCGGTTTAACCTGTTGGAAATTCGCACCATGAAGCTCGCCGCGCCAAAGCGCTTCTCGGGCACACCGCTAGGCTGGAATGTTACAGTCCTGACTGTTCTCACGAAAAGATTGGATGAGATCTTGAACACTCTCTTTTTAGCAAAAGAGCGACGAGATCCCCGTGGCTTGTAGGGATCAACTGGAGCGCCGTTCAATTGCGCGCCTGTTGGCCGCCTTTCTCGCTCTTGGCTACCCATGGGGCCTCAAGAAGCACCTCAGCGGCCGAATTTGCCGGCCTAGCGGTGATTTTCTCGCGAGAGGCGGCAAAGCAGAGCGCAGCGCCACCGATTCCAGATCCTTGGCCATGCGCAATGCCAATACAAAAAAAGCTTTGGTGCCAGGAATTCACCTTCGGGCAAGAGTACAACCTATGCGTTGAGGAAAAGGGTCGCTTTCGTTTTCTAGGTCGCTCGGCCACTGGCCCGATCGGACCATTCACTGATCAATGCGCAGGAAACGCCAGAATTTTGTCTAGGCGCCACCCTCTAGAAACAGTTGCGCGCTATTGGCCGCTCTGGCTGGGGGTATGCTTTCGATCTGGGTTTCATGCCTGCTGCGGTCCCATACGATCTTCCCCAGCCTAATGGGGAATGGTTAGTGCCTCTGTAGCTAGGCTCCACTCTCAATTGTCTACTATAGCTGTCAAACCCCTCGGGAAAAGTCGTGGTGTAGCTCGGCGTTGCTAGAATGTAAGGCTGCAATTCCGAATCGCAGTGTTCATTGTCATAGTGCATCCGCTCGCTCGGCGAGGTGCAGCTCGACTGTCGTAGAGTGTGCACGCGCGGAACACCGCGGAGTCGCGGCGAGCGGTGCGCGAAGTCCCGTCTCTGAGTCGCCCGCAGAATCGAAATCAGCCCGACTCGCGCTAGGATAGCGCAGATACGGAAGACTGCACGTTAATTGCAACGTTGTACGAGGCGTCCATAGGGAGAAATGAAGCATCATAACTTGAATGCGAGCTTATCTAGGTGTGGAGCCCGGACGAGGCTTATGATGCTGACATCGGGCTGTTTGCCCGCGCTTCCTTAAATCTCCGTAAGATAAACTTGCTCCCAATCCCAGCGGCAAGGAGCGCGGCAGACACCACTGAGCGTTGGAATCGCGGCCGTCGCTATAGAAGTGTTTGCTTCTTTGGCCACTCCTCTGAGGTAGAGGAAGTAAGAGTCCCGTTGCACTTCCTGGGTCTCGATAATCAACCTTTTCAGAAACCCAAATCCTCTCGGTTCCTGAGGAAAACAAATGTAACCTGGTGGCCAGTGGGACGATCAGATCGGATCAAAGGTGCTAACGCCATATCGGAAGTCCAAAGTCACAAACATTAAATGAGTATAAAACCCAACGATTGAAGCGACGATCTTCTAAGCTGGTTTTGGCTTTCGAACGCGACGGCCTACCGACCAGCGCAGGGAGACCTCTCAAGCGCAGGAACACACGTGCGTGGACAGAGGCCTTAAGCGAGTTGGAATTCGAGAACTTCCGTTGGCATGACCTGCGCCACACGTGGGCAAGTTGAATGCGCCAGAAAGGGCGTGCCAACGTGGGCCCTGCAGGAGCTTGGGCGATGGAAATCGGAGTCGACGGTCGAGAGGTACGCTCACATCAACGCCGATCACCTGGCCCCCTACGTCAAAGTGGTGGGCACACTTTTGGCACACCCGACGAAATTCGCAATCTCTTGACGTCAGCTAAGTATCGGAATGAGTTGAGAAAACTGGTGCCCAGGGGCGGAATCGAACCACCGACACCGTGATTTTCAGTCACGTGCTCTACCAACTGAGCTACCTGGGCTTGAGCCGCGTCAGACGTTGTACGCAGGCTGGCGGGGTTATAGTTCGTCAC
>QGVC01000477.1 GCA_003242645.1 Pseudomonadota bacterium | reverse complement strand
GACTTCGAAACAGCGAAGTCGTTCGTGCTCGCCGAGGTGAAGACGAAATTCAGGCCCGAATTTCTGAACAGAATCGACGAGATCATCGTGTTCCATCGCCTCCAGCGGGAGCAAATGGCAGCGATCGTCGATATCCAAATCGGGCGCCTGCAGAAGCTGCTCAGCGAGCGTCAGATTCGGCTCGAGCTGGATGAGGAAGCGCGGCAGTGGCTTGCCAATCGCGGGTACGATCCTGCTTACGGCGCGCGGCCGCTTAAGCGCGTGATCCAGAAAAACGTGCAAGATCCGCTGGCGGAGCAGATCTTGGCCGGACGCATTAAGGATGGCCAGACGGTGCACCTCACCGTCCGCGACGGTGCGCTCGTCATCAACGGCGAGCCGGTTCGGGCCGCAGCCTAACGGGGCTGATACGAAAGAGCGGGGCTGACCTACCGGTCAGCCCCATTTTTCTCAAGTTACGTCAGATCATCTAATCAGCGGCTCGCTGTCAGGACAGGGGCGCGCCGCATTAGCTCGTCAATACGGCTGCGCTCCTTTTGGTACTCAGCGAGTTGCCGCCCGGTGAGCTGGCGCTCATGTGGAACCTGAATTTTGAGCGGGTCGACGAACCTGTTGTTGACCAGCACTTCGTAATGCAGGTGCGGACCTGAGCAGAGACCCGTGCACCCGACATAACCAATGATCTGGCCCTGCTTCACCTTGACCCCCGGCTTGATGTTGGGAGCAATTCGCGACATGTGCGCGTAGGTGGTCTGGTATCCGTTGGCATGGCGAATGCGCACGTAATTTCCATAGCCGCCTTTTCTGTGCGCTTCTTCAACGATGCCATTGCCAGCAGCCATGATCGGAGTGCCGACAGGTGATGCCCAATCGATACCAGTGTGCATCCTCGGTGCATTGATGATGGGATGCATGCGCATGCCGAAGCCGGACGTCAGTCGAATGGACTCGCCGCGGACTGGCCTGCGCATGAGGAATCGCTTCGAATTATTTCCGTACTCGTCATAGTAATCGACGATGCCGTCGGGAGTGCGGAATCGCCAGAACCGCCGCGCTTCACCGCCTGATGTGATGGCGGTGTAGAGCAACTCTCCGGGGGTGCTGTCCGGGCCCTCGTCCTCCTTCACGTCGAAGAAGAAGTCGAGCATGTCACCGTGCCCCACACGCCGGCGGAAATCCGTGTCGTATGCGTGAATTCGGAGAATTTGCATGATGGTGTCCGGCGGCACACCCTCGGACAGCGCCGCGTGGTAGATGGCTGCATAGAGGCTCGACGTGTGCGAGGTATCGCCTTCCTTCAAAGTGAGGCGGGCCACTCTGTCGTCATAGGGATCGGAGCTCGCCACGAATTCACCCGCAGCGTTGCGGACGACCGTTACCTTATGCTCGTGTGCTTCAGAGAAGATGCTGAGGCGGACGGGGTCCATTCTGTCCGGGTCCGACAGAGACGGGACCAGAGTCACGTGCACCTCTTGCCCCGGCATCAGCGCGTTGTCGGGGAATTTCGGTCTGGCAGCCTGCAGGATGGCATTCACCTGCCACTGCTCGATGCCAAGGCGTTGGAGAATTCGAGCAAGGTTGTCGCCCCGCGCGACGCGAATCACCCGCACCTCGCTCGGCTCGATATCGTCTTCTACCTCTTCAGCTTTTGCCACCGACTTGAACAGAACCGTTGTGTTGGGGGGCGGCGCAGCATCCAGAGTGAGATCTGCGTCAATGTCCTCCTCGAGTGATGCGGGCGCTTCTTGCGGGCCGACGGAGTCGTCAGGCTGCAGGCTGGGACGCATCGCCAGGTTTTGCGCTTCCTCCTTGGTGCGGGCGACGAGTTCTGCGACCTCACTGTCGTCGAGCTCCTGGCCATCCTCGCTCGGCAGAATTCCGCCGAGCAGCTCGACGACTTTCACTTGCACATTTGATTGGCTCTCACCCGCGCCGCCCTCCGAATCGCTCGCGTCCGCTTCGACCGCGTACAGCTTGAAAGGATTGAAGGGGGGAATTGCTTCCGCTGCCGAAGGGGGCACTTCGGAGAGCCGCGACACGATCCTCATGTACGGCTTGATTTGAATGAACGGCCGGTTGTTCCGGCGAACCTGCACGTGCTCGTGAATGATGTGCTTTACGCCGACGCCGCCGGTAGCGATTTGGAGCAAATCAGACTTGGGAATGGACCAGTTGAGGCCCTCCGAGGCGCTGCTGATCACCGTGGGCTGCGGCAGGCGCGCTTCGCGGAACTGCTGCAAGGCAGGGAGAACGCCCTGTCTGGTATCGATCGCATCAAGCGAACCGAATAGGACGACCCCAATGGCTGCAGCTCCTACACCGGCGGCGAGAAACGTGCTGAGGAGCCAGCGAAACCGACCTGCCCGACGCGGCTCTCCCGAGTCTTGATCGAAGATGTCCGGTACGGACCTGCGCGCGCGCCCTCGGTAGACGTGGGGCATTCCCTGCGTCCGACTCGCCATTCTGATTGGCCGAATCCGACCGACAGGTGCGTGGCGCTGCGTGTTCAGCACGCCTGTTCACCCCCCCAATGTTGCGAGTGCCCCGAGCTTAGGACCGCAGAAAGCCAAGCGGTTGGTTGTCGTCAACTTTGTGGAGCGCGTCCCGGCAAGTCAACCAAATTGCTCTGACCACCGAATACTGGCGCGGGGAAAGGGCAATATAACGGCGCCAGGCGTCCCTCCGGGTGGGGCTGGAGGGAGCGGGGGCTGGGGGCTCCGGGTCTTGTTTTGCCCAGGCGGGTTGAA
>QGVC01000476.1 GCA_003242645.1 Pseudomonadota bacterium | reverse complement strand
TTCTTTATTAATCTACGAACGTCAGATTCACTCGGGGGGCCCCTCCCGCCCGGCCTGCCGGCGGCCATTACCAGGGGTTGCCGCTGGCGCAGCGTATGGCGTCGTCTGCCCATGCGCCCATTATGTGACATCGGCCGCCATCATTCAGGCAGATCAGGAACTGGATGATTTCCGAAGGCCGACGCGCGACGATAAAATAGAAAGAGTGGAGCAGGTCTGATCGCCGACCCGCCGCAGCAGGGCATGTGCCTAAGGCAAATAGGCGACCGTCACTACGATAACTCCACGTAACAATTAACGGCTTACGATGGCCGGTGGTCGATAGACCACGAACCGCGCCCGGCAAACCGCTGCAGCCTTGAGCGCTTCGAAGCGACTGCGAGTCGCTAAGGAGTGCTTTTGTCTGCTCGAACCAAAAAACGAACCGGCCCCCTCTCCACGCTTCAGCGCAAGAGCCAATCCAAGTTGGCGTGCGTACTCCACGTTCCACTGCAGTACGTCGCTAACGGCCTTCGTTGTTCAAGTCGCCTCGCTCCTATTGCAGAACCGCCGTGGCGCTTGAGGTCGATGTTCGAGCTCCAACAGCACGTCGCTACTCCATCTCGCTCGACCCTCGCCGGTGGTCAACGGCAGGGGAAGTGCGATCGGACAGAGGAATGACTCATGCGGCGGAGAAAGTACGACTTCGATGAAGCCAAAGTGCGCAAGTTGTCAGCGCCGAAGTAAAACTGACCCACCCTCGCCGAAGTAATTTTGACCCCCCTGGGCGAGGATGGCGGCTTTTTTTGAGCCGTCGAGATGTTGACCCAGGAGCAAGCGGTGGAGATCAAGGTTTTAGAACGACAAGGGCGCTCGATTCGGCAGATCATGCGAGAGACCGGGTTGTCGCGTAACACAGTGCGCAAGTACCTGCGTGGTGCGGTGAAGGTGCAGTACGGGCCGCGCGAAGCGAGGCCCTGCAAGCTCGATCCCTTCAAGCCCCATCTGCTCGAGCGCATCGAGCAGGCGCGTCCAGACTGGATTCCGGCGACGGTCTTGCTGCGCGAGATCCAAGCGGCGGGCTACACCGGCGGGATCAGCCAGCTCAAGGCATATATCCGCCCATTCAAGGCGGTTCGTGCCGATCCGGTCGTACGGTTTGAGACCGAGCCGGGCCTGCAGATGCAGGCGGACTTCACGACGATCCGTCGCGGGCGCGATCGCTTGCTCGCATTCGTCGCCACGCTCGGCTACAGCCGAGCGACCTTCGTTCGGTTCACGGACTCGGAGCGGTTCGAGGACTGGCGCGATGGGCTCATCGCGGCCTTCGAGTACTTCGGCGGTGTGCCGCGCCAAGTGCTGTTCGACAACACCAAGACGGTGATCCTCAAGCGCGATGCCTACGGGCCGGAGCTGCATCGCTGGCATGCCGGCATGCTCGAGGTGGCTCACGAGTATGGCTTTCAGCTGCGGGTGTGTAAGCCATATCGGGCTCGCACGAAGGGCAAGGTCGAGCGCTTCAACGGCTACTTGAAGCGCAGCTTCTTGGTGCCGCTGAACGCGACATTGCGTGCGGCCGGATTGAAGCTCGATGTGCAGACCGCTAATCGCGAAGTGCTGCGATGGCTCAACGAAGTCGCCAACACGCGTACACATGCGACAACGGGTGTTCAGCCCTGCGCGCGATTGTCAGAGGATCAAGCTCACTTCTCGGCGCTGCCGATCCGTGCGACGCAGGACGCTCCTGCGATCTCGCACGCGAGCGTGCTGCCGTTCGAGTCGCTGCAACATCCGTTATCGGTGTACGAGTCGTTGCTGGAGAGCGCAGCATGAGCCTGCAGCAACAACGCATCAGCGCTCTGTGCGAAGAGCTCAAGCTTCCTGCCGTAAGTGCAGAGTGGTCGGCGTTGGCGCAGCGCGCCGCCGACACTCAAGCCAGCTTCGCCGACTTCCTCAGTTCGCTCTTGGAGACCGAGCAGGCCGCACGGAGCGAGCGCATTCGGCAGACGCTCTTGAAGCTTGCCACGTTGCCGACGGTGAAGACGATCGAGAGTTACGACTTCAGCTTCGCAACTGGGGCTCCAAAGCAGCAGATCCAAGAGCTCTCATCCTTGAGCTTCATCGACCGCGCCGAGAACGTTGTGTTACTCGGACCGTCCGGCGTTGGCAAGAGTCATCTCGCGATGGCCCTCGGCTATCGAGCGGTGATGGCCGGGATCAAGACACGCTTCATCACGGCCGCGGACCTGATGATCCAGCTCGCCGCAGCCAAAGCTCAAGGCCGACTGAAGGGCTACTTCAACCGAGCGATCCTCGGACCGAAGCTACTCATCGTCGATGAGCTCGGCTATCTGCCCTTCGGCAGGGATGAGGCGAACTTGTTCTTCAACGTCGTGGCCAAGCGTTATGAGCGTGGCAGCATGATCCTCACCAGCAACTTGCCGTTCACCCAATGGGCAACAGCACTCGCCGACGATCAGACGCTCACAGCGGCGCTGCTCGATCGACTGCTGCATCACGCCCACATTGTGCAGATCACTGGCGAGAGCTATCGGCTGAAAGACAAGCGCAAAGCGGGATCAATCAAGGCTGCGAAGAATCAGTAACAGGGCCTGGGGTGGGTCAATTTTACTTCGGCGTTTTCGGTCCAGGGTGGGTCAAAATTCAATCGGCGTTGACATTGAACAGACCGATGATGGTTTCAGCCATCGCGTTGTCGTACGAGTCGCCCGTGCTGCCCACGGAAGCTTCTCGACGGTTCCTTGCCTCGCGGCCCAATGAGT
>QGVC01000475.1 GCA_003242645.1 Pseudomonadota bacterium | reverse complement strand
CTCTTGGAATGAAAGGCGAGGGGCTCTTGCTTTAGAAAATTTGGGTCGTGTTCCCGCCCCTCGAGAAGGAACTGCCCGAGGGGCTGAAGCGCAACGCCAAGGCCGTGCTGCTCGTGGACGGGACGCGCGGCGTCATCGTGCGGCAGCCCGGAATGGCCGACCGGGAGATCCCCAGTGGACAGTTCCTGTTGCCGCTCGCGGAGGTTGTGGAAGGGAATGCTGAAACGGCGGCCGCGCTAGCCGCCTAACGCGCGGGAACGCGCAGAAACACGAACGCCCCGAGCAGGTAAGCGAAGGCCCCTCAAACCGTCGCCTGCGCGGGGCGTGAATCCGCAACGAGGTTGCAGCCTCGTCACGGCTGAGCCTTGTCCAGAAAGGAAAAGCCCCTTGCCGCAGAGTGTAGCCGAAACCACCCCCACCCGCAACAAACCGACCCGCGACACGATCTACCGGATCGCCCTGGAGCGGCTCCGCAACATCCGTGACGTCGATGCGATCGCCGTCGCCGTCACGCTGCTCGACCATCTCGACTATCGCCAGGATTCACCGCGGTTCCTGAGGTGCTATCCAAGCCGCCAAGCCATCGCCGAGCGACTGGGCATCGGCGTGAAGCGCGTCACCGCCGCGCTCCGGACGCTCTGCGACCCGAGCGCCGGCCTGTTCGCGAAGACGCGCCGCTACCACACGAGCACCGTCTACGTGTTCATCGTCAACCCGGACGCATTCCGGGCCGCGCGAGACCGGAGTGCGAAGTCAAAGGGCCAAATCGAACCCTTTAACACAGCGCCGAATGAAAGGGCCGAATCGGACCCTTTAACACAGCGCGCCCGCCCGCGAGTCAAAGGGCCAAATCGGACCAAGTCAAAGGGCCAAATCGGACCCTTTAACCCATGTAAGAACCATATGGATCGGAGTCGGAGTCAGACCCCCCCTACCCCCCCTAGCGGCCAGGAGGCCGGGGAGTCGGCGTCGGTCCCATCCGATTCGGTCGATGAGCTGATCGGGCTCTACACCGAGTGGCAGCGGACGCACTGCCCGCCAACCGCCGAACCGCTCGGCAATGTCGGAGCTGCGTTCCGCGCAGAGATCGCCGCCGCTGGCCTCGACGCGTCCGAGCTCCGCGCCGCGCTGGAACGAGCGACCCGTTCCGACCTGCTCACCGGCCGCGTGCCCGGCAAGATGGAAGGCCGCGGCGCCTCGCTGCGCTGGTTCCTAAATCCCGACAACCGCACAAAGCTCCACGCCGGCGTCTACGACCGCCGACCCGCCCGCGTCATCGACCATCCCCGCCGGCCGCAGCGCATCGCCCCCGAGCGCCCGGACACCCGCGACACGCTGCACGCGCAGCTCTGCGAACGCCTGATGCTGGCCGACGACCTCGACGACGCCCGGCTCGGACGCTGGGCCGTCGAGCACTTCCTCGCTGACGGCCAGACCCTCGAAACATCGGACGCCCTGCGCGTGGTGCTGCCGCCCGATACCGAGATCGCCTACGTGCGCGAGCGATTCGGCCGGCTCCTCGCGAACGCCGGCGCGCAGCTCCGACCCGGTAAGCGGCTCGAAATCACGACGACCGCGGCCTGTGAACCTGTCGCCGTGACCGCCTGATGGGCTCGGGGAACCTCCGACCCCTCAGGCCCGAACCTCAGGGAACCTCTGACCCTCGGTCCCGAACCGAGCCGCCTATCAGCGCGCCCAGGACCCGCCAGCCGCCCCTAGAACGCGTGATGGGCGTCCGGACGTGTCAACAGCGCCCCCAACCCCCAACAACGCAGCGCAACGCGTTTTCACGCGTTCTAAGCAAGGTAGTCGCGTGCCCCTTAAGTTTCTCTTGGGGACAACCCTGGGGTTCTTGAACAACACGCGGCCGGTTGCGCCAAGCGGTTGCGGTCGGCACCGCCCGCCAATTCGTTCATCTTGAATTTTCAGGGCCGGTCTGTTAATCATTCCGCCCCGCATTGCCGACAAAACAGCCATGCGGCGAAAGCATGCTCTCTGGTGCTTACTTGGACTGCTGATGGCGACTCCCGTCGCAGCTGAATCCTGGGCCGTTCAGCGCGTGAAGTTCCTGACCCGTGAACACATACACCTGGTCCAAGCAGGCGGGGACGTTGAGGGAGTGATCGTGCTGCCGACCCATGACGTGAGCCCCGGCCAACAGGTCGCTCTCGCGATCACATGGAGGCGCTCGGCGCGGCTTCAACACATTCCGCCTGCCGTTGTGACCCGGTATCTGTATCTCGGGCGCGATGCGGCCGGAGTGACCCTGCAACAGCAACGATGGACGCTCTGGGGCGAGGACGCGCGCACCCTCGAACAATCGATCGGCATCAGCATCCTGAGCGACGACCCGATCTGTGTCGGATGGGTGATATCGCTTATCGGGCGGGACGAGACGGCCAAAACCGACGAGTACCGATATCCCATGCCCACAGAGTTCCAGCTCTCCCGGCTGTTGCTTGGCCTCGAGACTGTGACGCTCCAACTCGAACCTGCGCCCGCGGCCGCTGTCCGCGTCGTCTATCCGCAGCAATAACGCGTTGCAAACGCATTGGCAACCACAACGCACTGTGAATTTTCAGATTTTCAGCCGATTTGATTTCTGATAAATTCCGCCCAGATGGTTGTCACGATCGCCAGCTTCAAGGGCGGTGTCGGCAAGACGACGACGGCCGTGCACCTGGCCGCCTATCTCGCCCGCAAGGGCCGGACGCTGCTCGCGGATGGCGACCTAAATCACAGCGCCCTCCATTGGCCGCGCCGCGC
>QGVC01000474.1 GCA_003242645.1 Pseudomonadota bacterium | reverse complement strand
CTATTCGGTTGAGGCGCTCTGGCGATTTCTTCCCCTCTTGGAGCAGGGTGTCCGCTTCGGCGCGCTCGTGGCCGGTCCGGAATGGGCGAAATGGCGCGAAGCAACCTTTCCAAATCGCCAGCAACCCTCAGGCGGAAGCCTTGATCTCCTACCAAGTCCTGCTAACTCCGGGGAGCAAAAGCGCCTCGCTGCAATCCGCAATCCAACCGTCGTTCGCGTTTTGAACGAGCTGCGGAAGGTTACGAACAACTTGATTCGCGTTCATGGCAAACCCGACCTCATACGAATCGAGCTGGCGCGGGAAATTGGCCTATCGAAGCGCGAGCGCGCCGAAATCCGGGAACAGCTGCGGCGGCAGGAAAAGCGTCGTCGCGAGGCTGAGGAGGACCTGAAATCAAAAGGCATCCTCCAACCAACGCGGGCCGAAATCGAAAAATGGTTGCTATGGAAGGAAAGCCAGGAGCGATGCCCGTATACCGGCGATCACATCAGCTTCGACGCACTCTTTCGGAATGGCGAATACGATGTGGAGCATATCTGGCCGCGCTCACGCTCATTGGACGACAGCTTTCGCAACAAGACTCTATGCCGACGCGATGTGAACATAGAGAAAGGAAATCGGACACCCTTCGAGTTCTATCAAAGTCGACCGGATGAATGGGCGGCCATCGTTACCCGCCTTCGCGGCATGACGGCCAAAGGGCGATCAGCAGGCATGCCCTATGGCAAGGTTAAGCGGTTTTTAGCCGAGTCAATGCCGGAGGATTTCGCAAACCGGCAGCTCACCGACACCAGCTATGCTGCGCGAGAGGCTGTCACCTTTCTGAAGCGGCTGGGATCAAAATCGGGTGCTGGAACGTCGGTTGCCGTACAAGCTGTGGCCGGCCGTGTCACCGCGCAGCTGCGCCGTCTTTGGCAACTCAACAATATGCTGGCCGATAACGCCGAAAAGACTCGCTCTGATCACCGTCACCATGCGATTGACGCTCTGGTCGTCGCTTGCACCGATCCCGGTATGGTTCACCGTCTTTCCCGCTACTGGCAGCAGAAGGACGACCCGCGCGCTGAGCGCCCGCACTTACCTGCGCCATGGCCCGGTATTCGGGCCGAGGTGCAACAACTGAAGGATTGCGGTGAGATCAGAATTTCGCACCGCGTACGGAAAAAAGTTTCCGGTCCGCTCCACGATGAGATGCCGTACGGAGACACCGGCAAGGAGATAATGAAAAACGGCACTATTCTTGGCGTGTTCGTCAAGAGAATGCCAGTCGAGAAGTTGTCTCTTGAAACCTTGAAGATCGATGACGTTGCTCAGATTAGCAAGACAGCAAAGTTCGTAGTGCGGGACAAGGCCATTCGCGAAGCCTTGAGAAATCACCTCGCTGCGGCCGGTGGCGATCCCAAGAAGGCTTATCCCCCATATCCGAGAGTCACGCCCAATGGCCCGGAAATTCGGTCTGTGCGTGTCCTCTCGCTTCAGCAAAAGAGCCTCATGGCGCCGGTGGCGATGAGCTGGAATGGGGAGAGAGAGAGACAGCCGAACGGCTTTGCAAATTTGGGGACAAACCACAACGTCGCGTTCTATCGAACGTCCAGCGGCAAAGCCGAATATGAGATCGTCAGCCTTTATGAAGCTGCGCGGCGCCTGGCCCGAGGAGAACCGATTGTCCGTCGACAGCGCGACGGGGCGAAGTTTGTTATGTCTTTGGCTGCCGGAGAGGCAGTCGAGTTCCTGGATGGGGAAAGGAAAGGCATTTGGATCGTGCAAGGCGTCTGGGCCAATGGGCAGGTTGTACTAACGCGAGATTATGATGCTCGTCCTACCAGCAAAAAGGAATCCGAACGACTCGGCATGAGCGGCAAAAGGGAAGAATTCTATCCGAAAGTATCAACCCTTATTTCAGACTCGGTACGCAAAATCTCCGTAGACCCAATTGGCCGCATTAGGGTAGCCAACGACTGAAGCTCGCTATGGCTGGAAAGATTGTCGAGTTCTCAACCAGGGGTACGCGTTTCTCAATAACACACCGCCAGCTTGTCGTCGAAAGACCTGAGCACCCGAAGGCTACGCTTCCGATCGAAGATCTTGGCGTTGTGATTGTCGATGACGTGTGCGCCACTTACACCCAAAGCGTATTCATTGAGTTGCTCACGTCAGGGGTGACATTGATAATCACCGGCCGCAACCATCTGCCCCTCGGCATGATGCTGCCACTCGCCGGTCATCATATCCAAACGGAGCGTCACCGAGCCCAGCTGGAAGCGAGCCTTCCGACAAAAAAGCGGATCTGGCAAGCGATAGTCAGCGCCAAGATTGCTCAGCAGGGCCATGTTCTGCTGCACTTCACCGGTGATCATCATGGACTTATTCCGATGGCGCGTCGTGTACGCTCAGGCGACCCGAACAATCTGGAGGCAGTCGCTGCCCAGCGCTACTGGCCGCGCTTGTTCGGCAAAGGTTTTCGCCGACATAGCGAAGCCGATGGAATTAACGCACTTCTCAATTATGGGTATGGCGTAATTCGGGCCGCGATCGCTCGCGCTCTCGTCGCTACCGGTCTAATTCCTTCGCTTGGCGTGTTTCATCGCAACCGCGCTAATCCTTTCTGCCTCGCTGACGACTTGCTTGAAGCCTATAGGCCTTTCGTCGACTGGCGTGCAAAAACGCTGGTAATCGAGAACGGCGACAAGGCTCCCCCAATTGGGGAAAGATCAACACGCGCAGCCCTATTGTCTCTCTTCAATGAAACTGTATTAGTTGGTGGT
>QGVC01000473.1 GCA_003242645.1 Pseudomonadota bacterium | reverse complement strand
ATGCGGGCCTGAGCTGGCTTCCGCCCGAGCAGCCGCTCGACATGCCAACGCAGGACTTCGACGCGCCACCGTCCTGCCGGCTAGCGCCAAGAGATGCCGGCATGCGGTGGCCGCCGCGAGCAGCGCTTGCCGTGGGCACGCTGCTGCTCACAATCGGGTTCGCCTACGAGCTGTATCTGGTGTTGTCCTTCGTCCGGATTACGCCGGTCCAGATCGTCTTTCTCATTCTGTCGACGCTGGCATTCGCCTGGATTGCGCTGGGCTCATTGTCGGCTGCCATCGGGCTGATGCCGCTCTTTGCGGGTGAACGGACAGACACTCTCGAAATTCCTCCGGCTACGGAGCCGCTTCACAATCGGATTGCTCTCCTGTTCCCCGTCTATCACGAGGACTGCGCGCGCATCGCGGGCACGATAGAGGCGATGGCGCTGGAGCTCTCCGCGATGGGGCGGGTGCATCACTTCGACGTCTTCATTCTGAGCGACAGCCGTAGCGCCGAAGCCGGATTTCGGGAGGAGCAGGTTTTTGCGGCACTCGCCGAGCGCCTGAAAGGCGTGATCAACGTCTATTACCGGCGCCGGAAGCAGAACACCGCGAAGAAGGCCGGCAACATTGCAGATTGGGTGCAGCGGTTCGGTGGCGGGTACGACAGCTTCGTCGTCCTCGATGCCGACAGCGTGATGTCGGGCGAGACGCTGGTCCGACTTGCTCTCGCCATGCAGAACAATCCCTGCGCGGGCCTCATCCAGACGGTGCCGCGGCTTGTAGGCGGTCGGACGATCTTTCAGCGCCTGCAGCAGTTCGCAGCCGGCGTTTATGGGCCGGCCGTGGCCGCCGGGTTGGCGGCGTGGCACGGCTGCCAGGGCAACTACTGGGGACACAACGCGATCATCCGAACTGTGGCATTTGCCTCGGCGGCCGGCTTGCCCGAGCTTCCAGGCCGGCCTCCATTTGGCGGACACATCCAGAGCCATGACTTCGTAGAAGCCGCCCTTCTGCAGCGCGCGGGCTGGGAGGTGCATATGGCGCCTTCCCTTGAGGGGTCCTACGAAGGTGCCCCGCCGGCTTTACCTGAACTCGTGGCTCGGGATCGGCGCTGGGCGCAAGGCAACTTGCAGCATCTGGCCATCGTCGCCCGCCGCGGGCTGACGCGCATGGCGCGTATACACCTCGGGATGGGGGCGTGTGCCTACCTGGTATCGGCGATTTGGGCTGCGTCCTTGGCCGTGGGTGTCGTGCTCGCGCTGCAGGGGACGCAGGTCATTCCGACCTACTTCCTCGACAGCAAGACGCTCTTCCCGATCTGGCCGACCATTGATCCGGGCGCGGCCTTCCGACTGTTTCTCGCAACCATGGTGGTGGTGCTGATGCCCAAGGGAATTGGGCTGATCCTCGAGCTGCGCAAGGCCGCCAGGGCGAGGGAGATCTGGGCCATGCCGAGGATCATTGCGGGGGTCCTCGTGGAAACCGTGATGTCGATGCTGCTCGCGCCCATTCTCATGGTGACGCAGACCACGGCCGTGGTGCAGATCTTTGCAGGTATAGACTCGGGCTGGAACCCGCAGCGCCGCGATGAAGCGGGGATGTCGCTTGCGACCGCCTTCCGTTATCACGCGCCTCATATGGTGGCCGGGCTGGCGCTGGCCGTGCTCACCTACCTTGTCTCATTCAAGCTCATGGCGTGGATGGCGCCCGTTCTCGTCGGCCTTTGCCTCTCTGTCCTGCTCAGCTGGTGGACGGCGCGGGTGTCCGGGCCGTTCTTGTCCCGCTGCCTGGCAATCCGCGAGGATTTCGATCCGCCGCCCATCCTCCAGCTTGCCCGTACGCGGTGGGCGGCCTGGGCGGAATATGATCCTGAGGCTCTCCGCGAAAAGACGAAGCAGATCAGGCCGCCAGCCATCGTCTACGACTTACCGGCTCACGCGGCGGGCAGAACCTTGAACGGGCGCGGAACGGAAGAGCTCGGTCAGGAAATCGCGCACGCGCACCGGTGAGGCATCGAGGAAAGGCAGAGGACGGACTACCTGGATCGCCGCCGCGCCGATGCGCGCTGTCAGCGCGCCGTTGAGCGCTCCTTCCCCTAACCGCTGCGACAGCCGCCGCAACAGGTCGTGACCGAGCACCTGGCCGACGAGGTCATCCGTCAGGGCAATTCCCCCGGTGGCGACGAGGTGGGTGACAACCATGCGCCCGAGCTTCAGCGCCGCCATGAGGCCAGGTCGCCCGCCGTAAAGTGTCGCGAGCGACCGCAGCATTTTGAGATTTTCGACCAGCACGAAGACGACATCGACGACAGGAAGAGGGCTGATCGCCGTCACCACGCTGACACGCTTGGCCGAGCTGAGCACGATGCGCTTGGCGCGTCTATCGAGGGGCGCGAAAACCTCGCGGTCAGCCAATCGCGCGAGATCGCCTGGATCTCGCACGTCGCTCTCGTGCTCGCGAAACCGGGCGATGCTCCATCTCATGTCATCCCGGCCGGAGAATGTGCTGAGCAATTGTCGCAACAGCATTCTTTCGCGGGCGGCATCGCGAGCGTCGAGGGCATCCTCCAGGCCTCTGCGCACGCGGCCGAGGCGGTTGAGGCGCATTATTCCGATCGTCTCGCGGAGAACGATGGCGCTTGCAGCAAGTCCCGCGACCGCAACGAGGAAGACGGCGATCCAACCAATGATGTCGTTGCGTGCCAGGGTCTCGGTCGCGAGCTGGGTCAGCCAGAGACTGAATGCGAGCGCTGCGAGGCCCAGCAAAGCGGAGCCGAGAATCGCGC
>QGVC01000472.1 GCA_003242645.1 Pseudomonadota bacterium | reverse complement strand
TTGCATCCCAACATCAAGCAGCCCCGTGGCCTGAAGCCGCTTGAGCATCGCCTTCTCGTCAGGAGAGATTCTCAGGGCGTCGATATCATACTCGCCACGGGCAAAGCCCTTGGCATCACCGAAGCCTATGCCGAGCTCCCGATACGCACGCTGTAATTCGCTCCAGGATTGTTGAAGCCCGAACCGTCCCGCCATTGTCGGGAGCGAGACCATCGGCACCTGCAGGAGGTTCTGGATGTAATAGCGAGGTGACGTCGCCAGGAACCAGAAACTCGTAAGCGCCATTGCCTTGTCCTGGAGCCCACCAGTCAAAGACTGATCCCACTCGAGCGACTGAGCGTAACGATGCAATGCTTCATTGAGAGCACGACGCCGGTCGGCCTTAGACGCACCCCACGGGACAGAGTCCGCAGCAGCCTCTCCGCGCATCGCGTGCATTGAACGGATAATTCTGCCATTGTGCATCAAGGCTGCAATAAAGTGCGCATCAGCCTTACCCTTCGACGCGAACGCGCGAAGCATGTCGGGGTCGGCACCCTCGATATTTTGGCGCTTCAGGTCGTGCTTGCGGGCCGAAGCCTCTGAGAGCGAAGCCAGATAGAGATCGCGCAACAGGGAGTTGATGTGCGAAACCAACTTCTGGCGATCTGTGTCGGTTGCCCAGTCTGCAACCATGTTTTTCAGTCTCAGAAGTGCCGTCCACGGTGCCTCCTGGATAGTCTTATAGAATGCCTCCTTCTCAAACGCATCCACATGCTCGAACTTGCCAGTAGCCCGAAGTTCGCGAGCCTTAACCTCAGCGTCACCCAGCGTATCGCTGAAAAATACCGCGTAATGGTCAGGATCATTCTTCAGGTCGTTGAGTTTGTCGCGAGCACCCTTATCGCCTTCCTGCATTGCCCGCTCCAACTGGCGGTACTGAGCAGACTTAGCGACAGTCACGTAATTGCCGAACCGCTCCAACGGAGCGTACGGTCCCTTGAGCCCACGGAACGTCGAGTCGTAGAGGTTGTTCTGGCGCATGATGCGCGCCTTGAGCTTTGCCTTTTCACGGGCCGAAATGTTCTCAGCGTCAACCTCGTCAAGCGCCTCCTTAAAGAGCTGCTGCACCACTGCATTTTTCTTCTGCAGAGTGTCATAGCCATGCTTGAAGACACGGCGGGCGATATCCTGGGCCTCAGCAGAGAGAGCATTAAACCGCTCCGCCATCTCAGGATCGACCTCAGCGTCAGGCATCCAGTCGGGTTTGAAGCCCCACTTCTGTTGTCTCGTGGAGTCCATCAAAAACTTGTTGAGCTGACTCCGATCCTTGGTGGAGAGAGCAAGAGACCGGTACATAATGTTATTGATCTCTCTCCCGAGAGCGAGCATCGCTGCTTGCTTCTCGGCAAGGGTGTCGAAGAATATCCGGTACGATGGCAGCACTCTTTCGTACATATCACGAAGGTCACGCCCAAACGCCACCATCTGGACGCCCTTCTTAATGTAGTCGTCCATGGTTGTCTTAATGCTGAGAGAAATTCTCTCAGCATCGTTGCGGGGCGGCTCAATTGGCGTAGCTGAAGCCTCGGAGAACCGAGGACCGTCTTCATCCTTGATAACGCGCAGGAGCTGCCGACGAGCTTCTTTCTGAGCGCGCTCGACCTGCTGCCTACGAATCGCACTGGTTTCTGCATCAGGATCGTTTGCCGGTTCGGAGAGTGGTCCCAACGACATGAGCTCCATCTGCGCCGGGCGCATATTATTTCGGAACTGCGTGTTAAACACACCACGGACAGCCTCGGCAAACTCCTCCTCAGGCGACAAGGTGAGTCCTTCGACTCCGACAAAACCTCGTATATCACCGACTTTATGTCCCTTCTTACGGAACCAATCCGCAAGATCAGACATCGTCATAGGACGTCTACCGGTCTCACTCGCCCAACGATAGTAACTACTATACGCTTGAGCCAGCGTTATGCTCTTCCCCGGTTCTGGTGTAAACCGAGTATTATAGAACTGGTTCATCGTAACCGCATTGTTGTAGCGCTCGAGATCATTCTCGGCGTTTAGCGAGCGCACCCAAGCCTTCACGCGATCGGTCAATCTCTGAAAGACGGACGGCGCTGCTTCCGAAAACCTAATCTTCGTGTTGTCGCCACCGGGGCGGGTGTGAGCCCGGATGATATTGCGGGAATTAAATATCACGTAGTTGTAGGTGCGTTTCGGCTGTTTGACCTTAAGCCGCCCACTATCGAGAAGCTTAATAGCCTCCCGGATCTCATCGTTCGTCCCGATCGCGCTGCCTTCGCCCTCCTCGTCGTTAAGCTTGATGTCGTTCTCCAACGCCTCACGAGCCTTGGCAAAATCGCCCTCGTTCATCTTGAGAGCCATTGCAGCAATCCAAGGTACGGTCTCGTCTGGTATTGGTTTGTCGTCGAGCAAAACCTCTGGAGTGACGTTTCTCGAGAACTGGTCGTAGAACTTGTTACCCTTTATGCCGAGACTATCGAGGAGTTTCGACGCATCTCTAGCGGGGTTACGCTCGGCAAGATACTCACCAAGTTTTTCTCGTGCCTGCCGATATTTTTCACTTACCTCACGAGCAGTACGAGGATCTGTTGCGCTCAGAAGCTCCTCAGAAAGTCTAGCAACCTCCCCTTCCAATTCTTGAAAGACAGGATCTCTCTCAGCTATAGTCTGAGTCAAAATCTCCTGGAAGTTATAACCAGTCGTTGCTGGAAACCGGTCAAAGATCTCTTTTGTTATTGGATGGCTGCGAAGCGCCTCCTGAATATT
>QGVC01000090.1 GCA_003242645.1 Pseudomonadota bacterium | reverse complement strand
GGCGCCGACCGCTACATGATTGCGCCCTACCGGCACTATCGCACGCTCGAGGATCTCATCATTTTCGATGAGTGCGCCACGAGCAACGAGGTGCCCCCGGACCTCTACTATGGATGCTTCGTCTTCATCGAGCAGGATTACGAGAGCTTCGGCGCCATTGACGATCCTGCAGTCACAGCGGACGAAGTAGGACAGAAGGCCCCGCCAGAGCCCGCAGAAGCAGGCGCACGTTGACTCCACCGCCCGTCTCGGGCCAGGAGGCCAATGTCATTCAAATTAACTAGCTGACATGGGCCAGCAGCTGGTCAGTGCTTGCTCACTCGCGGCTTCGCTGGAGCAAGCGTGTGGGCGCCGGTCAACCGCCCGGCAAACCCGCCTCCCGCGCCTCGATGTCCACGCAACTCAACCGACACGGACACGTTGAACGAGTAAATTGTCGGAAGAGATGGAGAAGCGCCATGGACATCAAGGATGCCAAAGTCCTCATCATTGCCACCGACGGCGTCGAGCAGGTTGAGCTGACGACTCCGCGGGACAAGCTGAGGGAGGCTGGGGCCACAGTCGAGGTCGCGGCGCCCAAGAACCGGCAGCGCCCCAATGAGATCCGGGGCTGGGATCATAAAGATTGGGGTGAAACCATCCCCGTCGACAAAGATCTCGAGGATGTGGACCCCGAGGCCTACCAGGCGCTCATCATCCCTGGCGGCCAGATCAATCCGGATCTCCTGCGGATCAACGATAAAGCCGTGCAGCTTGTCCGGCACTTCTACGAGTCCGGTAAGGTGCTGGCCGCCATCTGCCATGGCCCATGGCTGCTGATCGAGGCTGGTGTGGTGAAGGGCGTCAACGCAACGTCCTACAAGTCCATCCGGACGGATATGATCAATGCAGGCGCCAATTGGCGGGATGAGCCTGTGGTCGTCGACAACGGTGTGATCACGAGCCGCAACCCCGGTGATCTAGAGCCATTCGTGGCCAAGATCATGGAGGAGATCCGCGAAGGCCGCCACCATGAGCGGCGCATGGCGGCTTAAGCGACGATCAGCACCAAGGCAGCCAGGGAACCGAACCGCCGTTTGCGTGTTGGTGTTGGGGTGCCGGTGGAGCTTTCTCCGCGCGGCGCCCTTCTCACAGCGGCGCGTTCATAGACGAACCGGGTGAGGGAATATTGGAAGCTCTTCGATACTTTCCTTGCTTTCCGTCTGAGAACACGTCATAAGTTCCTTGCCGGTGCTCGCTGCTGTGGCGCGCGCCCTCAGAATTTGCGGATAGCTGCGCGACCATCACTGGCCGTTCTTTCCCGACAATCTGAGATCTCTGGGTCTGAAGCGTGGGACCCGATGACTGGCTTTTTGCACGCTTTTGAACGGGAAGAAGGTACTACCCAATGCGAATGACAGGCACCGTGAAATTCTTCAACACGGCCAAGGGCTTCGGCTTCATCCAGCCTGAGCAGGGCGGCAATGACGTGTTCGTACACGCCACCGCCCTCGAGCGCGCAGGCATCCGCACCCTCAACGAGGGCGACCGGGTCAGTTTCGTGCTCGAGGACGACCGCCGCGGTCGCGGCAAGCAGGCCGGCCAGATCGAGCTCGCCTGAATCGGCACCGAGTGCTGATGACCAGAACGCCGCCGGCTTCCGGCGGCGTTTTTCGTTTTGACCCTCCAGTTCCGTCCCGATCAAACTCTGATAACAGATTTCTAAGGACGTGTTGCCCAATTTGGACAGGAGAACCTTGCTCACGCCCTCTTGATGGGGGCAAAATGGAGTGCCGGGGCACTGTAACTGCCGATCCCGGAGGAATAATGCCGTGACGCGCCTGCTGCTAAGCTCACTTTCACTGGGTTTGTGCCTTGCGACATTCATTGGCTCGACTTCGCCGTCCGCTTTGGCGCAACCGGCCGGGCACGTGTTCGCCGGTCTGGACGGGACCTGGAGCGGCAGTGGGAACGTGCGTTTCTCCGATGGCAAGTCCGAGAAGATCTCCTGCCGGGCCTATTACAACCCCAAGGGGGCCGGTACGGAGTTGGGGCTCGCGATCCGCTGCGCCTCTGTCAGCTATAAGATTGAAATCCGCGCCCGCTTGCAGAACGAGAATGGCCGGCTCACGGGCCATTGGGAGGAGAGGACGTTCAACGCCTCCGGTGAGGTCACCGGCAAGGCGACGGCCGGCAAGATCAGCATGGACATCGCGGGCGGCGGGCTGACAGGCTCGATGTCCGTTTCCACCAACGGCTCGCGGCAGGCCGTCTCGATCTCAACGGAGGGATCCAGCCTCAAGGGCGTGACCATCGCCCTGTCGCGCGGCTGACGGCACGGAGCATTACTTCAAGCGAAGGCGAGCGTCGTTCCGCGGCGATTCTGCTTGGCCCGTTACCCGGCGTCTCTTGCCTACCATCCCGCGTGCTGTTTCAAGCGCGCGAGCACTTTGTCCGCCATCCTGGCGCAGCGGTCGCCTGCGAACGGATACAGCTCCGCGAAATTGGCCGAGACAGCCTTCTCGATCTCTTTCCGCATCAGCCGCCGTGCTCGGAAAAGTCTGGTTTTCACTGTTTCGGGCTTGACCCCGAGCAGTGCCGCGGTCTCCTCAACACTGAGTTCTTCCAACTCCCGCAGAATGAATACGACGCGGAACGCCTCGGGCAGCCTGTCGAGAGCCGCCTCAAGCAGCTCCCGGACCTGTTGTCGGCTCACAGCGGTCTCCGGATCAGTCGGCCGAGGCGTCATGGGGAACAAGATGACCTGTCCTCCTTCCGTCGGAGCCTCGATCTCGGAGAGCTCGACCGTCGGACGTTTTTGGCGTACCCGGCCATAAGCCTCGTTGAGGGCAATCCGCGTCAACCAAGTTGAAAATGCCGCTTCGCCGCGAAAGCGATCGAGCTGGGTGAACGCGCGCACGTAAGTTGCCTGAACGACATCCTCAGCTTCCGCTTCGTCATGGATAATGCCGCGGGCGATGCGGAACAGGCGTTGGTTGTAGCGCCGAACCAGGATACGGATGGCCTCCTCGTCACGCTCTTTTGCGAGGGATACCAGTTCGTCGTCGCTGAGAGACCCGCGGCGGCGGAATACGCGAACAATCGTCTGCAAGGCATCCATGGCTTCATAATCCAACGTTCAGGCTCGCCGGACGAGCCCTTTCGAGATGATTTCTGCCACTGTCGGGAACGCACGTAAGGTAGCTTCGGGCAGGTCTCCGTCCGAAAAGGGCTCGTCCGTCCAGCCGGGCATCTCCGGCGAGCCCACGATGATCCTGCCCACCATGCCGGCGTGCTCGTGAGGAATACAGTAGTAATCGTATACGCCCGGGGTGGTCAGCGTGATTGAAAAAGACTCGCCTGGCAGCAGGTAGTCCGAGTCCCACGGTTGAGCAGCCCGCGGGATACGCCGCGACCGGCCGAAATTGTCCGGATGATAAGCGGTCGCGGTATGTGAATTGCCGGCGTCCCGGTTGACCCAGCGAACGGTTTGCCCCGGCGCGATGTGAAGCCCGATCGGGTCGAACCAGACGTGCGAGCCATCCGGGCGGCCACCCATCACGATCTCGATCGGTTCAGCTGCCCCCACCGTCCTGGGACGGAACAGCAGGGCGGCCGTGAAGCCGCCCCCCGTCCGCAGTATCCAGCGCCGGGAAATCATTTCGCCACCCGGCTCTCGTCGGCAGGCTTCACGTGCCAGAGCACGATGTGCGCGTGCGGCGTCTCAACACCCGGGTGGCCGGCGTTGTAGTGCACGTCCACGTGGTCGACTGCGGCGCCGGATAATTTGAGGTCATTGAAGGCCTTGCCGTCGGGTTTCAACTCGTTCAGCGGGATCATGTAGATCGTGCTGACCAGGTTGCCATCGCGGTCGTAGGCCAAGAACGGGCCCGCGGGCAACGTCGCTGGATCAACGAAAAGCTGGCCCAGGCCCGGGATGAAATCCGGCAGCTTCACCAGCTTGCTCACTTGCTGGTAGGGCGCAGGAGGTGGCGATTTGGCCAGTGCCTTGTCGGGTTCATGAGCGAACGAGGGAGACACCCCCGCCAGGGTCATCGCTGCTGACGCGAGCAGAAGCGTGGAGAGTCGCATTTTGCTGTACTCCGATCATGATCCAATGCGACGCCCTTACTGGCGTCCTTCCATTGGATGCTGCTTCGGAGCCGAGGTTCCCGGTTTTTGCGAAGCCGGTTTCTCGGGGAGAGACGGGCGTCCAGTGACTGCGGTCTCAGCCAAAAAATCCGGCCACCAGAGTATCATCTGGTGGCCGGGCCAATCGTTCAGACTTGAAGAGCTTGGGCGTTCAACCCCGCCCGATGAACGGCATCTTCGTCGCCATAATGGTCATGAACTGAACGTTCGCATCCAGCGGCAAGCTGGCCATGTAGGCGATTGCGTTGCCGACGTGCTCCACGTCCATCACGGGCTCCGGCGCAATGGTCCCATCGGCCTGCGGAACACCGTGCTTCATCCGGCCGCCCATCGGCGTGTCGGCGTTGCCGATGTCGATCTGGCAGCACGCGATGTCATGCTTCCGGCCATCCAGCGAGATCGACTTCGTCAAGCCCGTGATCGCGTGCTTCGTGGCCGTGTAGGGAGCGGAATTCGGGCGCGGCGAGTGGGCTGAGATCGAGCCGTTGTTGATGATCCGCCCACCCTTCGGCGTTTGCGATTTCATAATCCGGATCGCCTCCTGGGCGCACAGGAACGATCCGGTTAGATTCACATTCACGACCGTTTGCCACTGCTCCAGCGTCAGGTCCTCCATCGGAATCGCTGGCGCGCCGGTGCCTGCATTGTTGAAGAGCAGGTCCAACCGCCCGAACTTGTCCTTCGTGGCCTGGAAAAGAGCACGAACCGAATCCGGGTTCGTGATATCCGTAGGCACAACCAGCATCTCGCCACCGCCTTGGGTGGCCATTGCTGCCGTGCGCTCGAGCTCCTCCTTGCGCCGTCCTGCCAGCACAACGTGCCAGCCGTTCCTTTGCAGGGCTAAAGACGCTGCCCGCCCAATGCCACTGCCCGCGCCGGTGACGACGGCAACCTTGCCTGCGGTACTCATAACTTGTGTTTCCTCCTTAGACAGCCCGGCGCCATCCTAGCGCCTTCAGCGAGATTGCCTAGAGTTGCGCTGCCGCCTGCGCTGAGATGCGCAAATGCCATGCATCAGCATCAATTCAGCGAAGCGTGATGTTTGGCCTTGGTGCCGTCTGAACGATACGCTAACCGGATGTGTGGTATCGAGCATGATCTTGGTCATGCACACCACTGAGGGTAGTCCGATGGCGTCTTCGAAGCTTCTGGTTCTTGCAGCGTTTACTGCCAGCTGCGTCATTGCCGGATCAGCGTGGGCGGGCGGCAAACGCTGGGATCGGTCGCCCCACTACGGCAAGTATGAGGGCTACGTGGTCGCGGAAAGCCGGTTTGGCCACGGCACCGTTGTGGGACCTGTGCGTCGCGGCCGGACGGGATGGGAGGTCCGCATGCCCGGCGGCACATGGATCGCCTGCCGGCGGAGCTGCTCCGAGACGCTGCGCGTCGAAACCGTGGACTTTTGGGAGAACCGCGGTGCCGGCCCAGGAGCCAGCGATACGGAGTGCGGAATCCTTGGCTGCCTGAGATGGGAGTGGGAGTACTGATCCCCACTCAAGGGGCCGCTGCCTAGCAGCGCCTCTCATTGACCTTCTGATTTTCCAAGCTTGTCAGCTCGCGGCGGCGAACCGCCGCTCGACGTGTGGGTAGCTTTTGCTCCCGAACCGGCGTAGTGATTGCATCTCTTCGCACCTCTTACCTTTCTTTCCGAGATGATTGGGACCCCTGTCAGGGGCTGAAGAGCGCTTGTGAATCTCTTTGGGTCGAGAACTGCGGAGAATGTAGCCGTCTACTGCGGTGCAGCCCTCTTCGGCTACGTTGCGTACCTGCTAGCTGTACCGCTCCCTTGGATGATCGGGCCAATGGTTTTTTCGGCTGGCCTCGCGCTCCTCTGGAGGAGCGCTCGCGTTCCGAGGATCACCCGCCCGATCGGTCAGATGGTCGTAGCGAGTGTCGTCGGCCTCTCCTTCACAGCTGAATCGGTGACCGCCCTCGGCCAACTCGTTTTGCCGATGGTGCTCGTCGCTCTCCTGACGATCGTGGCTGGCTTCATTGCGGCTGCGGTCCTCATGCGGCTGGCAGACATGGATGTCGTCGCCGCTGGCCTGGCGAGCATACCCGGCGGGCCAGTGGAGATGGCGGCGCTCGCCGAGCATCACAATGTGCCCCCTGCACCCATCGCTTTGGCCCAAACCCTGCGCATCTCACTCCTGGTGCTCATCATTCCGCCTGTGCTGGTTGCGATCAGCGGCGGAGCGCCCAACGCCGCTCTTACCGTCGGCGAGAGAAGCCTTCCGGGGATGCTGCTGCTGTTCGCGCTTGCCGTAGCGGGCGGGCTACTTTTCCGTTGGTTGCGTATTACCAGCCCGTTTTTCCTCGGAGCTCTCGGCTTCAACGCTGCGGCAACAGCCTTTGCCTTGCCTGTTTCAATGCCTCCCTACTGGGTTCTTGCCGGTGCTCAGATCCTGCTGGGGGTGTGGCTTGGTTGTATGTTCGATCGGGAGACGCTTGCACGGACGCGGGCCTTCGTCCTCGCCGCCATCGTCTCGACCGGAGTGCTGATCGTCCTATGCGCCGGCATGGCATTCGCCATCGCCGCTGTGACCGGCATTGATTGGCACACGATGATACTGGCGACTGCCCCGGGCAGCGTTACGGAGATGGCGCTGACGGCCAAGATCTTGAACCAGCAGGTCGCGATCGTGACCGCGTTTCACATCGTTCGCATCTTCATTATCTTGCCGTTCCTGCCCCTGATTTTCTCCGTCACCGCCAAGCTGGCGAATCGCTCCCGATAACGCGGGGGCGAAGTTCGCTGGTGTTTCCCGACTGATGGCGGATTTCCGCCGCCCGGAATAACTCCGACAACTGAAAAAAATGCTACCTCTTAATCCAGTCCAGCTCTAAAGGCCGAACGGATACGTCTCACGCTCGTCCGTGACGCCAGGCACAGGAATGGCCGTCACAGGACCAGTTTCATTGAACCAGACCCAAACATCGAACTGCCGCGGCAAGACTGCCCTATAGTAGTGTGAGATGAGCTCCGTCTCAGGACGGTAAATCACGCCGATCGCCCGCTCCAGCCGCGGCTCCGAAAGGATCTCGATGACTTCGCGTCTTTGGTCCGGCAGCAGGCTCAAAACGAATGAAGGCAAGCCCGTGTCATGGCAGCAGGCTTCATAAGAGCCGGATCGCGGAGGCCGTATGCGCTTGATCTCTAGCTCGCCATCCCAATGGGACGCTGCGGCGACAAAGCCCGATCCGGTACCGAATCCAACCAGCGCCACCTCATCGCCCCATCGCTCGCGCGCGAGCTGACCGAGATTGTGCTCCCCCCGCACCTGGCCCATTTCGGTCGCGCGAGCATCGCCGATATGTGAGTTGTGCGCCCACACCACGGCCTTGCTCCCGGGCCCATGATGATCGAGCAGCCTTTCGAGCGTCTCGAACATATGTTGGGCACGGAGGTTCCACGACTCCGCCGAGCCGCGGTACATGGTCCGGTAGTATTTCTCCGCGTCGGCGATCACGCGCGCATTCTGCTCAGCGTCGGAGAAGGCTGAGCCGTCGCGCTTCATGTATTCCACGCGTTTCTCGAGGAGATCGACGAGCATGCGCGTCGCTTCGTCCTCGCACGAGTGGTAGGTGCTGCTGGCGGCCATGCGCGCATATTCCACCGGGTCCGCTCGCCACGGCGTCAAGCATCCGTAACGCTCGCGCGCGACGGCCGCCGCTGCCGGATCCACGCGATCGAGATAGTGCAGCACGGCTTCGATGGATCCGTTGAGGCCGTAAATGTCCAGCCCATAGAAGCTGACCTGCGCCCTGCCTTCGCGGTTGAGGTCCCGCAGGCGAGTCAGGAAATGAAACATTTCGGTGTTGCGCCACATCCACCGTGGGAAGCGTGTGAACGGGCTCGACAATCCCGGCTCGACGGCAGGCTGGCCGTGGATGATCCGATTGTAAGCCGCGGCATCGGACCAATCCGCCTCGACGGCGACGATGTTGAATCCATGCTTCGCGACAAGCTTTGCCGTAATCTCGGCACGCGCATCGTAGAACTCCGCCGTCCCATGTGTTGCCTCGCCGAGCATGACGATGCGCCGGTCGCCGATGAGGCCTGTGGCGATCCCGCTCAAATCGGTCATCAAGTCGAACGGCAGTGCGGCCTGCCTCAGCTCGTAGCCGATGTTGCTGGTGGGGCGATAACCCGTTTCGAGAGCGAGCTCGGTCACAGCTCCGACGGGACCGAGCGTTACGACCTGCGGATCACCAACCGCCGAAGGCGCGCCCAAAGGTGCTCCAGGCGTCTGGGCACTGTTCTCCACCATGGGTGGCCATTCTCCCGCGCCGACCAGCGGTACGAACGCTACCAGGCCGTGTTCTTCTTCCTGGAAGGTGTCTTCGCCCGTCCGCCGGATCCGCGTCAGCACCTCGTGCGTCGGCCCGCTGATGGGGATGATCAAGCGGCCTCCGATAGCAAGCTGCTCCTTCAGCGCTGGGGGCACCACCGGGCTACCTGCAGCCACGAGAATGGCATTGAACGGGGCAGCCTGGGGCCAGCCCTTCGTGCCATCGCCTAGAACAACCTCGACGTTGTCGTAGCCGAGCGACTTGATGCGTTCCCGCGCCTTGTTCACCAGCACTTCGTGAAGCTCGATCGCGATGACACGCTTCGCGAGCCGACTGATGACCGCTGCGGCATACCCAGACCCAGCGCCGACTTCGAGCACCGTATCCTCCGGCCCGATCTCGGCCAGCTCGAGCATCTGAGCGACGATGTAGGGCTGCGATATCGTCTGACCGGCTTCGATCGGCAGGGCCGAATCTTCGTAGGCGAACTCTTTGAGCCTGTCCGGCACGAACATCTCGCGCGGCACCTCGCCCATCGCCTTCAGGACGCGCTCATCCTTGATTCCGCGGCCGGCAAGCTGCCGCTCGACCATCGCCTTGCGCTGCCGCTCCATCTGCGCCTCGGGCATGACGGAACCTCCTTGCCGTCGAGCTTTCGCGCAAAAACGCTCGAGAGGGAGCGACGTTCGTTCGCGACCCCGCGATAGTGACGCGGAGCGCTCCCTGCTATACCGGCACCGCAACAGGGGATTCGCGATGAACGCTGCGATTGAGACCGAGAAACTGATCCGCCGCTACTACGACGCTTTCAATCGCGGCGACATCGACGGCATGCTGGCCTGTGTCAGCGACGATGTGATTCACGACGTGAACCAAGGCGAGCGGCGTGTCGGCAAGGATCGCTTCCACGCCTTTTGCGCCCGCATGGCGCACCATTACAAGGAGCGGCTCGAGGACATCGCGGTGATGACGACACCTGACGGGCGGCGCGCTGCCGCTGAGTTCAACGTGCATGGCACGTACCTCGAGACCGATCCCGGCCTGCCTCCGGCCAGCGGTCAGTCATACGTTCTGCCGGCTGGCGCGTTTTTCGAAATTCGAGGCGGCAAGATCGCCCGCATCACGACCTACTACAATCTCACCGACTGGATCGTGCAGGTGTCGAGGAGCCCAGGGCCATGAGCTACGTTATCGAGACCTTGACCGGCGAGGCGCTGCAGCGCGCGCTGCCGGATCTCGCGCGGTTGCGCATCGAGGTTTTCCGCGAGTGGCCCTACCTTTACGACGGCTCCATGGATTACGAGCAGCGCTACATCTCAGAGTTTGCGAAGGATCCAAGCTCGATCATCGTCGCGGCACGGGTGGACCATAAGATCGTCGGCGCTGCGACCGCCGCACCGCTGCGCGGCCACATCGAATCATTCGTGCCGCTGTTCGAGGAGCACGGCTATGACCCGGACCGTGTCTTCTACTTCGGCGAGTCCGTCCTCCTCCGCGAATACCGCGGCAGGGGCATTGGTCACGCGTTTTTCGACTGGCGCGAGGAGCATGCGCGCAAGTGCACAGGGCCGAAAGGCCCCTATGAGTACACCGCTTTTTGCGCCGTGGTCCGTCCGCCCGATCATCCGCTCAAGCCGGCGCACTACCGCCCGCTCGACGCATTCTGGACGAAGCGCGGCTATCGCATCGTGGAGGGTATGGTCGGTAAGCTGAGCTGGAAGGACGTCGACCAGCCCGAGGAAACGGAAAAGCCGATGCAATTCTGGATCAGGCCGCTCTGATGGCCAGACCCGATCGGATCAAAGTTGCTGTCGCGCAATACCCCATCGGCGAGCCAGCGACGGTCGCCGAATGGCGGGAGAAGGCGGCTCGCTGGGTTGCCGAAGGTGCAGAGACAGGCGCGCAGCTCCTGGTGTTCCCCGAGTACGGGGCCATGGAGATCGCTGCCACCTTCGGCGCTGAGATCGCAGGCGACCTGCAGCGCAGCCTCGCCGCCGTCGCCAGCCTGGCCGATGACATGGACGCCTTCTACGCCGAGTTGGCGGCCCGGCATGGCGTGCACGTCCTTACCCCGTCGGGACCAGTACGCCGGACAGATGGCGCTTTCGTCAATGCATCGCGTCTCGTCACACCCACCGGCCGCATGGGAGTGCAGGAAAAGCTGATCATGACACCGTTCGAGCGCGATTGGGGCATCGCGCCGGGCCATGGCCTGCGCGTTTTCAAAACGGCCCTCGGGCGGATCGGCATCGCGATCTGTTACGACAGCGAGTTCCCCCTTCTGGTCCGCGCCCAGGCTGAAGCTGGCGCCGATTTAATGCTCATCCCTTCCTGTACAGAGTTCCTCTCAGGCTACTACCGTGTTCGCGCAGCGGCGTGTGCCCGCGCCCTTGAGAATCAGATCGCAACGGCCGTTGCCCCGACGGTGGGTGATGCACCCTGGTCCCCTGCCGTGGACAAGAACGCCGGTGTCGGGGGCATCTACGTTCCGCCGGAGGCTAGCCTTTCCATGACGGGCGTTTTGGCCGAAGGCCGGCTCAACGAGCCGGGCTGGGTCTCGGCCGAAATCGACTTCGTGGCGATCGAAAACGTGCGGACCGGTGGCGAAATGCGCAACGCAGCGGACTGGTCATTGCAGCCCGGGGCCAAGCCGCTCGCTGGCGAAGTTGAGCTGGTCTCGCTGAGCTAAGGACGTGAGCTCGTCGAGCCGTCATACGATCATGCGCGGGTTGTGGCGGTGCTC
>QGVC01000471.1 GCA_003242645.1 Pseudomonadota bacterium | reverse complement strand
TGGAATCGGGGCGGGCGAAATAGATGTACTCGAAAATGCAGGGCCGGGCGGGGCGCATGGGGAATGGGCGGTGGCTCTCGAGCCCATTCTTCTTCGTAATCACCACGACCTCTCCGTTCTCGACCTCACGTACGAACTCGGCGCCGACGATATCGAGCGCGCACGTTTCGGAAGCGAGGATGTAGGCCGGGCCAAGACGACCAATCACAAGCGGGCGCAGGCCGATGGGGTCGCGTGCTCCGATAAGCATATCGTTGGTCAGACACACGAAGGCGTAGGCGCCTTCGAGCTGGCGCAGGGCGTCAACGAAGCGCTCGACGATTCGGCGCTTTTGCGAGCGGGCGATGAGGTGGAGGAGGACCTCCGTATCCGAAGTTGACTGGAAGATAGCGCCCGACTGGACGAGCTCGCGACGGAGCGTCAGGGCATTGGTCAGATTGCCGTTGTGGCCGACGGCGAAGCCACCGCTTTCGAACTCGGCAAAGAGCGGCTGCACATTGCGCAAAATCGTCTCGCCCGTGGTCGAGTAGCGGACGTGCCCGACAGCCAATTGGCCGCGCAGCCGTTTGATGACATCGACTTTGTTGAAGTTATCGCCGACCTGCCCCATCCGGCGCTCGGAATGGAAGTGTTGGCCGTCGAACGTGACGATGCCTGCAGCCTCCTGGCCCCGGTGCTGCAGGGCGTGAAGCCCGAGTGCCGTCAGAGCAGCCGCGTCATCATGGCCGATGATGCCGAAGACGCCGCACTCCTCGCGAAGGCGGTCATCGCCGTAGCGCAGCCAACGGGGATCATCGAGCATCAGATCAGAACCCGCTATGCCCGCCATCGAAGCCTCCGAGCCGCCCCCGCTGATGAAAACGACGCTGGCCGAGCGCCACGCCCATCATCCGCGATCGGCCAGGCTCCCGGTCTGCGTGACTGATATATGAATTTCTGACGGATACAACACCGCGACGTCTTGAATCTTGGGAATTGTCGTCGCGCTTTGCTCGTCGATGCTCGTCGGCTCAGTCAGCGAAGAGGGTACGTACTGCGATAGGATGATGCGGAAGGTCTCGCCGGTGCTCCGGATCATGGGCAGCGACTTGGCCTCGCGCACCCACGCCACCTGCTGCTGCGGGTCGGGCACGAACGATTCGTAAAACATATAAGGGATCACCACGAGCACGAACCCGCGGACCACACCGAACACGAAGCCCAGAATGCGGTCGAACATTCCGACGCGGCTGTCGAGGATCGTGTCGGAGATACGCGCGGTGATCAGGTGAACCACAACCAGGACGATCAGGAAGATCACGGCCCCGACAGCGATCTGAGCGATAGCCACGGGCACGTTGACCTGCTGCGCCAGATCCTCGGCGAAGGGCCTGTGGAAGAGCACGAAATAGAGCACCGCAGCAGCCGCGGCGAGCCACGACAGGATCGAGAGGATCTCCCGCGTCAGGCCGCGATACATTGCCAGCAGTCCGGATAGGAAACAGATGGCCAAAAGGCCGGCGTCGAGATATGTCAGCGGCCCGATCATGGTCGAGGCTCCCCCAACTCTTCTTCAGGCATGTGGGATATTCCCCACGATCTCAGTTGCACGGCGCAAGTTGCTCCGCAAGACTCTTCAGATGAGGGATACGCTGCAAAGAAAGCGTCAACGCCGTCTCATCCACCTCCCCAGCTTGGGGCAACACGGCGTGCCGGAAGCCTAGCTTCTGCGCCTCCTTCAGCCTCGTGGTCATGTGAGCCGCGGCCCGAACCGCACCGGAAAGGCTGATCTCCCCGAAGAAAACCTGATTCTGGGGCAACGCAACACCTGAAATTGACGAGAGCAGGGCGGCCGCGGCGGCCAGATCCGCCGCGGGCTCAGTGATCTTCAGGCCGCCAGCGACATTCAGGTAGACGTCGTTCTGCCCGAAGCTGACGCCGCATCGTGCATCGAGCACGGCGAGCAGCATGGCGAGCCGGCTTGCATCCCAGCCGACAACGGCGCGGCGAGGGGTGCCGAGGGTGGATGGTGCGACCAGTGCCTGGATCTCGACGAGCAGGGGGCGTGTGCCTTCCATCCCAGCGAAGACAGCGGAACCCGGCGTCGTCGAATCGCGATCGCCGAGGAACAGCTCGGAGGGGTTTGCGACCTCCCTCAGGCCCTGGACCGCCATCTCGAAGACGCCGATCTCGTCGGTGGCGCCGAACCGGTTCTTGACGGCTCTCAGGATTCGGAATGGGTGGCCGCGGTCGCCCTCGAAGTAGAGCACTGTGTCGACCATGTGCTCGACCACCTTGGGTCCGGCGATCTGGCCATCCTTGGTGACGTGACCGACCAGCACCAGCGCGCTGCCCTGAGACTTGGCAAAGCGAATGAGGGCCTGTGTCGCGGCGCGAACCTGGCTTACGGTCCCGGGCGCCGCTTCGAGCGCCTCGGCCCAGAGGGTCTGAATTGAATCAATGATGACCAGATCCGGGCGCTGACCTTCAGAGAGCGTTGCCAGGATGTTGGCCAGGTTGGTTTCGGACGCGAGTGCCACCGGCGCTCCTGCCAGCCCAAGCCGCTCGGCCCTTAAACGGACCTGGGCGACGGCTTCCTCGCCAGAGAAGTAGACAACCCGCTGACCCGCCGCCCCGAGAGACGCTGCCAGCTGCAGCAGCAGCGTGGATTTGCCGATTCCTGGCTCACCACCAATGAGTAGAGCGGAGCCGGGCACGATCCCGCCGCCGGTGACCCGATCGAGCTCGGTGATGCCTGTCGGCAAACGCTGGACCGTTTCGGTCGAACCGGAAAGCGGCTCC
>QGVC01000470.1 GCA_003242645.1 Pseudomonadota bacterium | reverse complement strand
GAGCCCCGGTTTTCCCGTTTGGGGACATTTCTCGTGTCCCCCCAGCTTTATGGGGTGACCCGGGAGAAGTTCCCCCCCCGCTCCCCGGGCGACTCCCGGTCAAGATGGTAGCCAAGAACTGCCGGCATTGCCCCTCCGCGACCACAACCACTATTGAACGGGATACACCATGTGGCGACAGGAGGACAACCAATAGAGTTTTAGGCAATAGCGCGAGCCGGCTACATGCCTCAATGGCGCAGAGGTATCTGGAGAACCACTCTAATCCACCCGCCAGACTGGGAACCCCTGCAGGTGCAGCGATCCGAGCCTCGCGGTCAATCACCCATGAGCGGGTGGGCCAGACACATCACGGCTCGAGTCCCGCCAGGCGTCGTGCGGCGAGCCAGGCATCGGCCGCGGCGAGCGTGGCCTCGCGCACGGCCTTGCCGACCGCCTCGCCGGCGGCCGTGTGCATGCCTGCATGGAGCAGAGCGCTTCCCTCAGACGGCGAGGCGACGACGATGCAGTCGGTTCCGGTCCCGGTCACGACATCCGTCATCCCGGGCCGCCTGTATCCGAAGCTGAGAAGCGCGGCCGTTCGCGCCTGCGTCGCAATGGACGAAAGCTCGAGAAGGGCCGCGTCCGTGAGCGGTACCGATACTGCGGCGAGGATGTTGATCGTTCCCGCGTTGAAGGTATGCGCCGCCGGGTTTACGCGCGAACCCACCGTTTCCCCGTTGTTCAGCCCTAGCGTGATCAGGCACTCGGCCCGGACCCCCTCCACATCGGCAGCCGCAAATTCGTAGCATGAGACGTTCCGTGCCGTGATGAGGCCAACCGAATCCTCGAGAGAGGCGCTCGCCAATCTCTGCCGGAACCAGGCGGCGGGATCCTCGACGCCCGCCAGCTCCGCGTTTCCAACCTCCAGCCAGGCGACCCGGCTGACGCTCGCGAAGCCGGGGCGGTTGAGCGACCAACTGACCACCCTCTGCGGACGAGCGAAGGAGGCGATGAGCCATGGGCGGATGCACGCGATGTCGAACATGACCGGATGCGACTTGAAGACCTGCATGGGGAAAGTGCCACCCTAGTCCTGCTGACCTTTATCTGCCGCAGCCCACGCAAATACGCGTTCCTGCTGTTCACGAAGGAACGCCTCATCATCGACGATGGCGTATCCCAGCGCATGTGCAGCTTCGACAAAACCTCTTAGTGTCGCCGGCTCCCTCTTGCCGGTCGCGACATTCTGCTGACTGACGATGATGGCGCTGAGCAATGGCCAACCCTTTCCACGAGCAAAGTCAACCAGACCTCCGAGATGAGTGTTGACAGCATATCGGACTTTCGACCAGTCGGCCCCACTGGCTCCGGCCAAGTCCTTATAGGACAAGAAGCGGCGCTCGGTCGCTGCCTTTGCGGATCCAATCCAATGACTTCTGGAAATCCAGGCCAAGTCCCTTCCGCCGCGCCAGTTCTTCCATCGCAGCGAGATAGCAAGGCTCATGCCGTTTGCCGTGCTTGCGAGGGTTCTCAATAACGTTCCGCAATTGCTGGTCGCTTGATTCTCTATCGCCCCGGCCATGAACCCACGCCCCAACGCGTGACTCCAGGCGACGGCAACCTGTCTCACGGTGACTTCCGCCTGCGCAACACCGTCCGGACGACTCACTGCTCCAGTTCGCGCGGTTAGCGCTACTTGAACATGCGCTTAACGAGCACTTGCATTCGGCACCGGCGCGCGAAGCCTGCCGAACAGCCCTAGCTCGTGTAACCGGCCACCACGGCGTCGTCATACCCGTGGTTCTCCCGCGAGGCGCGCTTGATGCGGGCGTAAGAGAGCGCGATATGGACGCGGCGAACGTGCCCGGCGGCAGCCAGATCGCCATGCTCCACCGCCTCGGTTATGTCCGCCACTTCGCGCTGGAAGGTGAGGAATTCGTTCTCAAGCAATTCCCTTGAGCTGCGCAGTTGCAGCGCCGTCTTCATCCAGATGCGCGCAGTCTGGTAATAGAGCCGCTCGCTTATCTCACGCAGCGGCTCGTTGCGCGTAAGACTCGTGAAAAGGTGGAAGAATTCCATGTTCAGCCGGGAGAACTCCCTGATGTCGTTCCCGCGAACGAGCTGGTCGCACCGCGCCTTTATGTCACGAAAACGGGCAACCAGCGCTTCATCCACCGCCACGGGTGAGAGCTTTCCGACAAGCTCGGCGAGTTCTACCCGCATCTCGTAGACCTGCGCCAGCCCGTCGACATGGATATCGGTAACGATGGTGCCGACACCGTGCACCGAGCGCAGCAGCCCTTCCGCCTCCAGTTTGACCAGAACCCGGCGCACCGGGGTTCGTGACACGCCAAACTCCTCGGCGAGATCCTCCTCGCGCAGGCGGCTCCCGGGAGGGTAATCGAGCAGGCAGATACGGGTGCGCAGCGTCTCGTAGATGCGGAGGAAGCGCGCCCGGGCGCTCTCTTCCACTATTTCCTGCCTGTCGCCCGGTGCTTCCAAAACGACCCCGCTCAACCGCCCCGCCTCCTAGCTCGACAGCTTCAGGGAAAGCTTGTCGAGCATTTCCAGGCAGGCGGCAAGCTGGTCGATGGCAATGAACTCGTCCGGCTTGTGCGCCTGTTCAATCGAGCCGGGCCCACAGATGATCGAGGAGATGCCGGCCGACTGAAACAGGCCCGCCTCGGTGCCGAACGGTACCACGTCGGCGCGGTCGGCGCCGGTCAGTTCCATGACGATCCGGCGCGCCTCGGAATCCTCAACGATCTGCAGCCCCTCGACCTCGCCGACCGTGCGGGTG
>QGVC01000469.1 GCA_003242645.1 Pseudomonadota bacterium | reverse complement strand
CGTGGCGCTGCCGCAGCTTCTCCGGACCGCCCTTAGCCGCCTCGGCGCGCTTCTGTTCGAGATCGGCGACGAGCGCTCGCATCGCTTCGGCATTCGCGCGAAAAGCTCGGGTCGACGTGTTGATCTGGGAAACGATCTTCGGCATGGCACCTCTCGGAGGACGCGGCGCCATATCAAGCAGCGCGAGCGGGAGTCCGCAAGTGAGATCGCCCAGGCGGCACCCGCAACCCGCAATTTCGACGTTTAACGGACCTGGTTCACGGTGTACCGGAGAACCAGCGTGACCAGCTCGGCCTGGCGATGCGTATCCGTCTTCGCCATCAGCGACTTGAGCTGGCTTCGAATGGTCCCGATGGAGACGCGGTGCTCCTCCGCGATGGTCGCCAGGTCTTTGCCCTCCGCCAGCGCCACGGCGAGCCGGACTTCAGCCGGCGTCAGTCCAAAGGTCTCGGCGAGCGCAGCTCCAGCCACGTGTCTGCGCGCCTGGGGCTCCTCCAGCACCAGAACGGCCTTTCCTGGATTGAACACATCCCTGATCCCGCCCCTTAGCGGAATGGCGTAGGCAATCAGCGGGCCCCTCTCGTGCCTTTCGATGACCACCGTGGGCCGGGTGCGCTCCCGCTTCAATCGAACTTCCGGTGAAAGCGCGGCTTGAATAATGCCTTGGAGGGCAGCGTTGCTCGCCGGATTTGCTGCCACGACCCGGCCGCCCGCGATGTCGATGCCTTTGCCCATCGTACGCTGGGCGCAAGCGTTCACTTTCAGAACCCGGCCCTTGCTGCCCAGTAAAATGCCGCCGCAGGCCATCTGGTCGAAGGCGAAGAGGGCACCTTCAGCCCGCGCCATGGCCAAGCGGACAGAGAATTGCGCGGCGCGCGCGAAGTGAGGAAAAAGCGCTTCCAAGGCTTCCAGCTCCGGGCGGCCGAAGCGCTCCTGATCCGCCCGCCGTTGCGTCGTAAAGAGTAGAGGTGCGCCGTCGATCTTGGCGATTACGCCGCCGGCCTCCCATCGATAGCCAAGCCGGCCGATCATCTCCCTGTTGAAGGGATCTCGTGCGAGCTCCTCCT
This sequence comes from Pseudomonadota bacterium, assembly GCA_003242645.1. The sequence continues at coordinate 1,717 of QGVC01000469.1, read as the reverse complement.
CAGAGAACAGATCCGACTCGGTGACGGCCCGGCCTAGACCGACCCGAAATGCGCGTGCGGGTCGTGGATTGTGAAGGTCTTTCCCGTCTCTCAGCGACCAGTCGACGAGATCATCTATCGACGGCGACCAGAAGCCCTGGGTTTCAGAAGCTGTCGACGATGGCTTGAAGAGAAGAGCTCCCCGGGCTCCCACCGTCTCGGCAACCTCCTGAAGAACATCGCCCCACGAATTCGGATCACCGACGGCGCCGTAGATCCTGTCCACCACCTCAGCGAGGCGGTGGGCCCGCACGTTTGCCATATACCCCTCCCCATCAGCAATCCGAATATTAGCAAGAAGATGAAAACCGGGAAATCTGCTGCGACGGCTGGTGAATTTCTTGACAGGTGGATCCAAGACAAATCGCTTTGCTCAGCGGGCTGCGACGCGCGTTGAAGCGCTGACCGGGGGCCACGCGTTCCTTAGCCGCCCTTGAAGCGCCCGGAAGCGAGCGCTAGGTCCATCGCGAAGCTGCAGGAGTGCAAGGCACCGAGAGAGCATGATCGATTGGCTCCCTCATTGGCGGAGTCTCATTGCACGTCGATGGAATGAGCTATGGACCGCCGTGATGAATCCGGCTGCCGGACATCGTGAGGCGGAGGCCATCGCCGGCTCGGCGCGCGAGAATGCGACGGTCGTTTGGCTCGTTGGCAAGGTTCAATCCGGCAAGACGTCCATTGTGCGCGCCCTTACCGGCTGCACGGACGCCGAGATTGGAACAGGGTATGCGCCTTGCACCCGGTCCTCCCGCGTCTTCGATTTCCCGCCGGAGGCGCCAGTTATCCGATTCCTCGATACGCGCGGGCTAGGAGAGGCACAATACGATCCAACGGAGGACCTCGCCTTTGCCGAGCAGCAGTCGCACCTGCTCGTGGCCGTAATGAAGGCATTGGATCCCCAGCAGGATGCGATCATTTCCGTGGTGCGGGACGTCAGGAGCCGGCGTCCGAACTGGCCCGTTATCGTGGCGCAAACAAGCCTCCACGAGGGTTATCCGCCCGGGGCAGACCATCCGCCCGACTATCCGTTCGATTCTGATGGCAAGCCCACCGCCCCATTGCCCGCGGAGCTGGCGCGCGGCCTTGCCTATCAGAGGAGTTTGTTTGAGGGCATACCAGGCAATGGATTGATTTCGTTCGTTCCGATCGATTTCACTCAGCCGGAGGATGGCTACCGGCCCGTAAACTACGGTTTCGAAACTTTTGTATCCGCATTAAGGGTCGCTGCGCCTGCTGGTCTCGTGGCCGTGCTCGAGGGCATGGAGGCCGCATCGAACGATGCGCGTAGCAAACGAGCCCACCCGCATGTCATCGGCTATGCCACAGCCGCAGCTGCCGCCGACGTGGTGCCGCTGGCGGGCCTCGTTGCCGTTCCGGGTGTCCAGGCGAAAATGCTTCATAGCCTCGCGGCCATCTACGGTGTCGCCTGGGACAGACGGACGTTGGGCGAATTCGCCAGCTGCTTCGGGACGGGCGCCATTCTGCGGGCGGCCAGCCAGCTGGGCATTCGCCAGCTCGTGAAGCTGATCCCCGTCTATGGCCAGACGGCCGGCGCCGTGGCCGCCAGCGCGGCAAGCTTTGCCACCACATTCGCCCTCGGCAAGGCGGCATGCTACTTTCTCGCCCGGCGCCGAAAAGGAGAGGTTGACGTGTCCGGGGTTGTCGCAGCCTACAGTGC
>QGVC01000468.1 GCA_003242645.1 Pseudomonadota bacterium | reverse complement strand
GAGCCAGAGCCCAGCTTCGATGAGGTGATCAGCTGGTTGGATCCGTGCGATCTGATCATCGTCGAGGGCTATAAGTTTTCGCCGATCCCCAAGATCGAAACGCGCCGGCTGGAATCACCAACGAAGCGACCTCTGGCGGTGGAGGATCCGATGGTCATCGCCATCGCGTCCGATCATCCGGTCGAAGGCACCGCGCTGCCCGTATTCTCGCTCGATGACATCCAGGCCATCGCGGATTTCATCGACAAGTCGATCGGGCCGCTCGGGAAGCTGCGAGAGGCCGAGGCCGGTACTGCGCCTTCGGCTCCGGCTCAGAATCGAAGCAAATGAAGAAGATTATCGCTCTTGCGTGGGCAACGTCGTTTCTTGCCCTCTTCTTGCCGATAGCGGTTACGGCTGGTGGCAGCGATCCTCGCGTGCCGCCTGGAACAGATCCTGGTGGTGTCGCTGTAGCCGTGATTTCGACTGGGATCGATTACACGCAGCCGAATATTGCCGCCAGGCTGGCCCGAGATGGCGAAGGGGATATCGTCGGCTGGGATTTCGCGGATGATGATGCGTTCCCCTTTGCGCCTGCAGAGTCGGACGGAAATGGAACCGCTTTCGCGAGCGTATTGCTGGCTGAAGCACCCGGCGCGAGGCTTGTCCCCTTGCGCATCGACTATGAGCGGCCGGCGACGTTTTTCCTTGCCTTTGCGTTCATAGACCAGACTCCTGCTCGCGTGGTCGTGATATCGAGCGACGGTTTCGGACCTGAGCACAGGGGCTCAATTCACCAGACCGCCTCTCAATTCGATCGCCTGCTGATCATCATGGCTCGTGACGAGGAGCCGGACGGTGAGGAGGACGATGTCGCGAACGTGCTGATAGTCCCCACCGAGATTGCTAACGGTCCTGATTGGGATAATCGTCCCCTCACCGAGCCAAATCCGGTGCAATCTTCACGGGGCTTATCGGCAGTGGCGCGCGCCGCTGCAGTCGCGCTGGAAATCGCAGAGAGCGAGCCGGAGTGGGACGGAGCTAGTCTGAAACGTGCTGTGCTCGCGAGGCTTGCGAGTCACAGATCTCAATAGCGAGCGTCGCTGGCAACAGCGCTATCGCGGATACGCTGGTCCGCCTCCGCAATTCAAACCTGAAACGCCCGAAATTCTAGAGTGCCGATCAAACTGCGATCCAGCGTCTACCCGCCCGTCACACTCATATGCCGCGAAACCGCCGGCCGGCGGGTGCGGCGGTCGATGACGAAATCATGGCCCTTCGGCTTGCGGCTGATGGCTTCGTCAATGGCCGCATAAAGCAGCTCATCATCGGCGCTGGCGCGCAGAGGCGCGCGCAGATCGGCCGCATCCTCTTGGCCAAGGCACATGTAAAGGGTGCCAGTACAAGTCAGCCGCACGCGATTGCAGCTTTCGCAGAAGTTGTGGGTCATCGGAGTGATGAAGCCGAGCCGGCCGCCTGTCTCCGCCACCCGCACATACCGGGCGGGCCCGCCGGTGCGATAGGGTATGTCCTCCAGCGTGAAGCGCTCCATCAGGCGGGCGCGCACGATGGAAAGTGGCAAGTATTGTTCCGTACGGTCGCCATCGATGTCGCCGAGGGGCATCGTCTCGATGAGCGTCAGGTCATATCCGCGCCCATGGGCGAAGCGCAGCAAGTCTTCGATCTCGTCCTCGTTCACGCCCCTGAGCGCCACAGCGTTGATCTTGATGGCCAACCCGGCTTTCTCGGCAGCCGCCAGCCCATCCATGACCTGCTGGATGTCGCCCCACCGGGTGATTGCTCTGAAGCGGTCGGGTTTGAGCGTGTCGAGCGAGACATTGACACGCTTCACGCCGCAGGCCGCCAGCTCGCTGGCGTATCTCGGAAGCTGACTGCCGTTTGTGGTGAGCGTCAGCTCCTCGAGCGCGCCCGACTCGAGGTGCCGAGAAAGGGAGCGGAACAGCCACATGATGTTCTTGCGCACCAGCGGCTCACCGCCCGTGATCCTCAGCTTGTTCACGCCTTTGGCGATAAAGGCCGAGCACAGCCGGTCAAGCTCCTCCAGGGTCAGGAGGTCCTTCTTCGGCAGGAAGGTCATGTGCTCGGACATGCAATAGACGCAGCGAAAATCGCAGCGGTCCGTTACGGAGACCCGCAGGTAAGTCACGCGCCGCCCGAATGGGTCGATCATCGGGGCAGGGGCCACACGGGTCTCTTGCACAACCATTCGGCTACCTCTTGGGTCGAGCAGCGTCCGGTGTCGGGGGATATCTTACGCCTAAAGGCAAGGTATCGCAGCACTAAGATTGATCAAGTGCTTCCGACCCATTTAGGGCCGGTTCTGTTCGCGGTGCCTTGAGCGCGGCGCCTGGGCCTCAACCACCTGTCCAGATGGGCTCAGAACGCCTATACCTATCCTAAGCTTGCGCGGCTATAGCTGCTAACGAGAGGTCGGTTATGTCGGAGCCTGATCGGTTCAACATCTCGCTTCGGAAATTCCTGAAACAGGTGGGCGTTACGTCGCAGCGTGAGATTGAACGCATCGTTCGCGAGAAGAACCTCGCGGGCAAAGGTAGGCTCAAAGTTCGCATGGAGCTGACGGCCGAGGGGACAGATCTGAAGCACGTCGTCGAGGACGAGATCGACCTCGGCTAGGCTGGCGGAGCCCCGCTGGCTCCCTTCAAACATGAAGGGCATCCGGATCAGCTCTGCTCAATCGCGTTTCGCCGCTGCAGCAGCAGCGCCACGAGCCAGCAGAACAGGGCCCAGGCGGAGCCGACGGCCCAACCCGCCAGCACATCCGTGGGCCAGTGCACGCCG
>QGVC01000467.1 GCA_003242645.1 Pseudomonadota bacterium | reverse complement strand
AAGGCCGTGACGCTCCGTGGTCCGCGGATCGCGGAGGAGTTCAAGGCGATCGTCGAGGACTATATCGAGAAGCGGTTTGGGCCAGCCGCGCGCGAGAAACGGCGCGAGGCCGTCTGAGCTTAAGTCGATAGCACTGACGTAACACGGCTATGGTGTGCCGCCCACTCAGCTGTGGCCGGACACATCCAGGCGATCGCTTCAATGATCTCGCGATGCATTTGATCCAATGGAGTTCGGTCCCAAAGAATCGGCTCGTGATGGGCGATCCGGTTTCTGAGGCGCCGAATGGCGTTAAAGCGGCCATGGACCTCTGCTCGGGTTTTGCTGCCTCGGGCTCGAAAGGCAGCATGAAGACATTTGCGCCAGAGCGTGTTGTCGTAACGGCGTCCGAGGAGGCCGACCCAGAAGCCAAACCGGAGTTGTGCAATTATTTTTCCGGGAGCCAAAGGCTGAGCTTTCTCCCGTAACTCTGATCTCGCCTCTATAATAAGCCGAAGGGAGTCTACATCTAGCGGCGACTGGTCTTCATTTAACCAATTATCGCCGTATGTGACTTTCATTACTTCGTTGATGACGTTTCGGAGGCAAATCTCAACGCATTGCAGCGGGGTATAGAATGCTTCCGATAGCCGGATGTTCTTCTCGTAAAGTCCGAGCGCAGCGTGCAAATCATTGTTGGTGTGATCAAGATATTTCTGTAGCCGCTCTGCGCTGATGGTGCGCAATAATGCATCGTTGATGGACTTTGTACGCAATCTTCTCTTGCCCCCAGCGAGACTGCAAATTATATGACTCCCTGTATACCCCGGGTCGGCCTCTGTCCTGTCAAGGACATGCTCCCGGGGTCAGTCGTTTAGGGGCGCAGTTTAGTGCGATTTTCCCTCCCTCAAAGTCCCTCGAACAACACCGTCGACAGATACCGTTCCGCGAACGACGGCACGATGGTCACGATGCGCTTGCCGGCCATCTCGGGCCGCTTGCCGATCTGCACCGCGGCCCAGATCGCGGCGCCTGACGAGATGCCAACAGCAATACCATCGAGCCGGGCGATTTTGCGCGCCATGTCGATGGCTGGCTGGTTCTCGACCGTAATGATCTCGTCGATGAGGGACGTGTCCATGATCTCCGGAATGAACCCGGCCCCAATGCCCTGGATCGGGTGCGGATTGTGCGTGCCGCCGGAGAGCACTGGGCTCAGCGCCGGCTCGACCGCGACCATCCGCAATTGAGGGCGCCGCGGCTTCAATACCTGACCGCAGCCCGTGAACGTTCCGCCGGTGCCGATGCCCGACACGATCACATCAACCTCGCCGTTCGTATCGCGCCAGATCTCCTCGGCGGTGGTCCTGCGGTGGATTTCGGGGTTGGCCGGGTTGGTGAACTGGCTCGGCATCACCGAGTTCGGGATTTCCTTCAGCAGCTCCTCGGCCCGTGCGATGGCCCCTTTCATACCCTTTTCGCGTGGCGTCAGCTCCAATTCCGCGCCGAGATAAGCCAGCATCTTGCGCCGCTCGATGGACATCGACTCGGGCATCGTGAGGATCAGCCGGTAGCCACGCGCGGCAGCCACGAAGGCCAGCGCAATACCCGTATTCCCTGACGTCGGCTCGATGAGCGTGCTGTTCGGACCGATTTTCCCCTGCTTCTCCAGATCCAGGATCATGGAGACGCCGATGCGGTCCTTCACGCTGCCCAGCGGATTGAAGAACTCGAGCTTCAGCACGAGGTCGGCGACGACGCCCTCCTCCTTGCTGAGCCGCGGCGCACGCACAAGCGGCGTGTTGCCGATCGTCTCGATGATGCTGTCGTAGATGCGCCCGCGTCCGGGCGCGTCGAAGTGCGGTTGCGGTTTGGACTGTTCCATGGGCCCGATCTATGCGTGGAGACGGAGGTTGCGGCTTTACGGCACGGGAATTGTGAACCGCCTACCTCCTCGCGACGGTTTTGCGTTGATAACTGAGGGAGGATGGACTCCGTTCCGAGCGCCGACCGGAGCTGCCGATGACCAGCACGAGTGAAAAATCCACTGTCAATTCAGCGCACTGGGAGCACTTTCAGCACGACGCTGATATAGGTGTGCGCGGATACGGGCCCTCGCTTGCCTCGGCCTTCGAGCAGGCGGCGCTTGCCCTCTCGGCCGTGCTTGTCGATCCCAATGCGATCGAACGAAGCGAGACGGTCGAAATCGAGGTCGAGGCGCCGAACTCCGATCTCCTCCTCTACGATTGGCTCAACGCCATCATCTATGAAATGGGAACGCGCGACATGATTTTCGGCGCGTACGACGTTTCCATTGAAGGCAACAAGCTCGTTGGCCGCGCCCATGGTGAGGCTGTCGATCGTGAACGCCACCAGCCCGCCGTCGAGATCAAGGGCGCGACCATGACCGAGCTGGCGACCGGTGAAATCCGCCCTGGCGAGTGGCGGGCCCAGTGCGTCGTGGACGTCTAGCTCCAGCGAAAGGAGCCCACTCATGGAACTTTCTCGGTTCGAGCGTCTGTCGGATACGGTCTGGCAGGTTCCTCCGACGGGCAAGATGCGCGTGCCCGCGATCATCTATGCGACGGAGGACCTAATCCGCGACATGGACGATAAGGTCTACACGCAGGTCACCAACGTCGCGACGCTGCCCGGCATTGTTCGCGCATCCTACGCGATGCCAGATGCGCATTGGGGCTACGGATTCCCGATCGGCGGCGTGGCGGCGTTCGATCCCGACGAGGGCGGCGTTGTATCCGCCGGCGGGGTCGGCTTCGATATCTCCTGTGGCGTGCGTACCCATCTCACAGGGCTTACGCG
>QGVC01000466.1 GCA_003242645.1 Pseudomonadota bacterium | reverse complement strand
CCTTCATGCAGCGGGCGCTGATCGTCGCGGTTCTCGTCGGCGCCGTATCGGCCGTGCTCTCCTGCTATCTCGTGCTCAAGGGCTGGTCGCTGATGGGTGATGCCATCTCGCACGCCGTCCTTCCTGGCGTGGTTCTGGCCTACGCCCTTGGCCTGCCGCTGTCTCTTGGCGCCTTCGCAGCCGGCCTCACGTGCGCGATGTTGACCGGCTATCTGACCGAGAACAGCCGCGTGCGCGAGGACACCGTCTTAGGCATCGTATTCTCGGGCATGTTCGGTTTCGGGCTGGTGCTGTTCACCCGGATCGAGTCCGATGAGCACCTGCTGCACATCTTATTCGGCAATCTCCTTGGCATTCCCGACAACGAGTTCCGCGAGGTCATCATCATCGCGATCGTCGTGCTGATCGCTGTACTCGTGCGGCGGCGGGATCTCTTGGTCTATTGCTTCGATCCCCAGCACGCGCGTGCCATTGGGCTGCCGGTGGGGTTGCTTCACTACGGTCTTCTTGCCCTCTTGTCCTTAGCCATCGTCGCATCGCTAAAGGCTGTCGGGATCATCCTCGTCATCGCGATGTTGGTAGCCCCCGGAGCAATCGCCTATCTGCTTTCCCGCCGCTTCGACCTGATGCTGCTGATTGCCGGTATCGTGGCGATTGGCTCCAGCGTGGCTGGCACCCTGATGAGCTTCCACCTCGACGCCGCTACGGGGCCATCAATCGTGGTCATCCAGGCAGGGGTCTTCGTCCTCGCCCTTGTCGCAACGCGCATTCGTCAGCGCCTCGCCGGCGTTTCTCCTCACCCCGAAGCCGATGGCGCCATCGGTGCCTGACGCAGATTCGTGCGACATCTATGACGTTGGCGGAATTCAGATTCTTGTTTAATCGGAGCCGCCATTACAAAATGACTGCAAGAACCCTGAGCCATCGGCCAGGGGAGGGAAACGAACCGAGGACAGGGCTCAAGCCCAGGCATGACCGAGGAACATATCATTGAGACGGAGAACCTGTCCGTCAATTTCAAGGGTCTCTGGGCCGTAAAGAATGTCAATTTGCGGGTCCGTAGAGGCGCCATTCACGCGCTTATCGGGCCGAACGGCGCCGGTAAGACGACCTGCTTCAATCTGATTACGAAGTTCATCAAGCCCACAACCGGCGTCATCCGGTACAAGGGTCAGGATATAACTGGCCTCAATCCGGCGGACATCGCGCGTATGGGGCTTGTGCGCAGTTTCCAGATCTCGGCGACCTTTCCGCATCTGACCCTGCTCGAGAACATCCGCGTTGCGCTGCAGCGCAAGCTCGGCACCTCGTTCCATTTCTGGCGGTCGGAGCGATCGCTCGACGTGCTGAATGATAGGGCTATGCAACTCCTCGAGGATGTCGGCCTCGGGAGCTTTGCCCATTTGAAGGCGGTCGAGCTGCCCTATGGCCGGAAGCGCGCGCTGGAAATTGCGACGACCCTGGCGCTTGACCCCGAAATGCTGCTGCTCGACGAGCCGATGGCCGGCATGGGCCGGGAAGACATCGGCCGTATTTCCGAGCTCATTCGCCGCGTCGCGAAGAACCGGACGGTGCTCATGGTCGAGCACAATCTCTCCGTGGTGGCTGACCTGTCCGACATGATCACTGTTCTGGCCCGCGGGGAGATCCTGGCGGAGGGCCCTTACTCGGAAGTTTCGCGCAATCCTGACGTTATCCAGGCCTACATGGGATCGGGTGACGAAGCCGGCGCGCTTGCAAGTGGAGCGGCCCATGCCTGAGCTCCGTCAGCCGCTCCTCAGTGTGCGCGATCTGAACGCCTGGTACGGTGAAAGCCACATCCTTCACGGGATGAATTTCGACGTCCGGAAGGGTGAAGTTGTCACTCTGCTCGGCCGCAATGGCGTCGGCAAGACGACCACCATGCGGGCCATTATGGGCATCGTGCGGTCCCGCAAAGGCTCCGTCGTTTACAATGGTCACGAGACCATCAATTTGCCGTCTGAGCGCATTGCGCGGCTTGGCATTGCGTACGTGCCCGAGGAGCGGGGCATTTTCTCAAGCCTCAATGTGCGAGAAAATCTTCTGCTGCCGCCGGTCGTGAAACCTGGCGGATTGGAGCTCGCTGAAATTTACGAACTCTTCCCTGTATTGAGGGAGCGCAGCTCAAGTCAGGGTACAAAATTGTCCGGCGGCGAGCAGCAGATGCTGGCCATCGCGCGAATCCTGCGCACTGGTGCAGAGCTGTTACTGCTCGACGAACCGACCGAGGGGCTGGCTCCTGTTATCGTCCAGCAAATCGGCCGCATACTGAGAACGCTCAAGAGCAAGGGGTTCACCATCCTGCTCGTGGAGCAGAACTTCCACTTCGCTGCGACCGTCGCCGATCGCCACTACGTCGTCGAGCATGGGCAGGTCGTCGACATGATCGAAAATAACGAGATTGCAGCCAAGAAGAACAAGCTGGAAGCTTATCTCGGAGTCTGAGTTCGACTCTCGCGTCAAAGGAGGAGGTAACGTGAAACTTAAACCATTTCTGTTAGCGGCATCGGCCAGCGTTTTCGCAACGGCTGCGCATGCTGAGTTTACCGGGGGCGTCATCAAGATCGGCGTACTCAACGACCAGTCCGGCGTCTACGCAGATTTGTCGGGCCAGGGCTCCGTCTGGGCGGCCAAGAAGGCGGTCGAGGACTACTGCAAGGAGAACAAGTGTGCGGCCAAGGTCGAGGTGATCTTCGCCGACCACCAGAACAAGCCTGATATTGGCTCCAATATCGCTCGCCAGTGGTACGACGTCGAGGGAGTGGACGTCATTGTGGACGTGCC